>NZ_FOMJ01000005.1 GCF_900112605.1 Thiohalospira halophila DSM 15071 | reverse complement strand
TAGCGCCAGTCCGGAACCTCGGGAACAGGCCGGGGCGTCGTTCCACGTGCCGGGGCAGGGTTCTCGGGATTCCCGCCTTCGCGGGAATGACGGGGTATCGGGTGCGGTGGGGTGATTCGGGAGGGGGATCGACAAAGGGCCGCGGAAAACCGCGGCCCTCTTCTCCTGCAACGGGGCGGCGGACCGCCCCGGGTTCCGGTCAGCTCTTAGAAGCTGTACTGGAACTGGGCTAGGACGGCGTCCTCGGTGTAGGTCTTGCCGAAGCCGCTTTCCTGGTCCCCAATGTCGACAAACTCAGCGTAGTCATCGTTATCGCCACCGGCGACGACGTAGTTCACCTGGATGCGGGCGGCGTCGTTGAGGAAGAAGTTGGCGCCGAGATAGGTGTTGGTTACATCCAGATCATCGTTGCCATCATCAATGTTGCCGGTGTAGTGACGGGCCACCAGCTCGGTGGAGTCGTTAAGCATGAAGCCGCCGTGGAGGTACATGACGTTCTGATCAAGGTCTTCAATGCCCTGCACGTTCTCGCCAGCGATGTACTCGAACTTCGCGGTCAGCGGATTCATGGTGTATTTGGCACCGAAGTCCATGACGGTGTAGTCCTCGGATTCTTCGCCCGCGGTGTTGGCGCCATAGCCGCCGGCATTGGAGCTGGAGCCATAGCTGGCCTGCAGGTGGAGGTTGTCCATGTCGTAGCGGATGCGACCGGCGTAGGCCATGTCCTCGCCATTACCCTCGGCGTTCTCCCCGGCTTCCTTCGTCGGGGTATCGACCGAGCTGGAACGATTGGCCGGGTTGAAGATGCCAACGTCGTAGCCGAGGCCGCCAGCGAGGTCACCGGAGACCATGGCACCCGCGGCACGCTCCAGCACCAGGCCCTTCTCCATGCCCCGCTTGGTGATGTCCAGCTTCTTGCCGGAGGTGTTGAAGTCCATGCCCACCGGGGTCTTGAAGACACCCAGGTTTACCTTGGCGGCAGGGTTGAACTCGTAGCCCACCACGGCGTCCTTGATCATATCGTTGAGGCCGATGCCGTCCTTCTCCGCATCGCGGTTGAAGTCGACCTGCAGCTTGGCGAAGGCGTTGCCGTGGGAGGCCTTGTAGCCGATACGGACGCGGTCCGCACCGAACGCCAGCCCGTCGTTGGAATAGTCGACGTTACCGTTGTTATCCAGGTAAGCCGACCCATTGCCTTCGCCCATGCCGGCGGTAATCTGCGAGAAGCCGAACCAGGAGGTCTCGGCGTTGGCGGCCAGCGGCGCGGTCATGGCGGCGGCGGCCAGTGCGATGACGGTCTTCTTCATTTTCCCATCTCCCGTGGTTTTCAAGGTAGCTGTGTCACAGCGTCGCGACAGGTATACACAAGGCGTGGCGGGCTTGCAACGGGTCTTGTTGGTGTCTGCGCCACGATCTCCCCGTCTGTTGCGTTTACGCAACGCCTGCCCTGCCGGCGCGGCCACCCCTGAGGGGCTGGGCGCCAAAGTGGCAGAGCCATCAGGGCGTTGCAACAAGTAGTTAAGGAAGTAGTGATGGAGATCACGCCAACCAAAAAAAAGGCCGGCGCGGGGGCCGGCCAAAGGCTCCTGGGGGGAGGGGGAAGGTGTTACCCGGCGGGGCTGGTCTCCCCGATGGCCACGGCGACCCGGCCGCGGCCGGCCGCCTTGGCGCGATAGCAGGCGCGGTCGGCGGCGGCGAGGACGGCCCGGGGGTCGTCGCCCTGCACCGGGGCGATACCGGCGCTGAAGCCGATGGCGAACTGCTGGCCGTCGAAGCAGAAGGGGTTGGCCAGCAGGCCGGCCAGGGTCTCCTGCAGCAGCTCGGCGGCGGCCTCGGGCTCGCAATCGGGCAGCAGCAGGGCGAATTCGTCGCCGCCCAGGCGGGCCAGCTCGTCCCCGGCGCGCAGGCGCGCCGTCAGGGCGCTGGCCACCCGGCGCAGCAGGGCATCGCCGGCGGCGTGGCCGGCGTGGTCGTTGACGGCCTTGAACCGGTCCAGGTCGAGCAGGGCGAGGCTGCTGGACTGGCCGTCGTGGAGCCGTTCGTCGAGACGGGTCTCGAACTCCCAGCGGTTGTGCAGGCCGGTTACGGCGTCGTGGCGGGCGCGGTAGACGATCTCCTCGTCCAGGCCCGCGCCGCGGCCGGTGGTCACGCGGATCACGGCGCCGTCGGCCCCGTGGGCACCCGGGAGGGGGGAGCAGGCGAGTGCGGCCCGGCGGTAGCGGTTGCCCACCCGGAGGGTGAGGGTGCGCTCACTGCCCTCGCGGCCGGCCAGGCAGTCGGCCACCATCTGTTCGGCGTGGTCGGTCACGGCCAGGAGATCCCGCCAGTAGCGCCCCGTGGCCTCTTCTCCGGAGTCCTGCTCCAGGAGGCTGGCGGCCGCCGGGTTGAGGTAGCGCACCCGGCCCTCGCCATCCAGCAGCAGGATGGCGTCGGTGAGGTGGTCCAGGAGGCGGCGGAGGTCGTCGTCTGCCTGCTGGGGTTCGACCTCGTTGTCGGCGGCGGCGGAGGTGACCCAGAGGACCTCGCCGCCCGGGAGCCGTTGCTCGCTGAATTCCAGCTCCACCAGCTCCCCGGTGCGGCCCACCAGGATGCGGTGGGCGCGGTCCGTTCGGCGATGGTCGGGGTGGAGGAGGGCGGCCACGGGCGCCCCGGCCAGGTCGCCGGGCGCGAAGCCCAGGCGCCGGCACAGCGCCTGGCTCACGCCCAGGAGGTCGCCGCGCGCATCCATGTGGATGGCGTAGCAGCCGGGGTCGCCGTCCAGGCGTGCCCAGCGGTCGGCGGTCAGTGGCGCGGGTGGTGCGGATGTCTTCTCCGGGGCCATCCGCAGCGCGCTCCCTTCGTAGGCCATGCTCGCTTCCTCCCTCTCGCAGGGGCTCCAGCTTTCCGGACTGAAAAGCCTAGCAAGCGACCGTTATCGGACCGTTACACCCTCCGCGAATCCCGGGTTCCCGGGTTTTGAACGGCCTGAGGTGGGGTGCTGGCGCAGCGCGGATGGCCGCTTTCCGGGGGGAAGTTCCCCGGTTGCTGAACAATTTTTGGAGCCCTCGCATCCGGGTCCGTAGGAAAACCCGGCATTCGCGTCTATGTTGAGAAGAAAATAAATACAATTTCCGGAAGGCCTGCCATGTCACCATGTCCCGCCTAGCCATCGAGCTCCTGGGAGCTCCCCGCATCCGGCAGCCGGATGGGGGGATGGAATCGGGCTGTTTTGACCGGCCCCACCTGCTGCTCTACTACCTGGCCGCCCACGCCGGCATCCCCTGCCGACGGGAGCGGCTGGCGGAGCTCTTCTGGGCGGAGAAGGGTCCGGAACCGGCGCGGTTGAGCCTGCGCCAGTGCCTCTACAAGGTGCGCCACCTCTGCCAGCCCGCGGCGGAGGCGCTGGTGGTGGACCGCACCACGGTGACCCTGATGGTGGGGCCGCAGTGCCGAGTGGATGCGGCGGAGCTGCTGGACGCGGTGGCGGAGTCAGCGGTCCACGACCAGGAGCCCGCGGTGCTCGAGGCCTGGCGCGGCCCCTTCCTGGAGGGCTATCCCGAGGGCCGGACGCTGCCGGCCTACGACGAGTGGATGCATCAGCGTCGCCGAGCCCTGGCCGACCGCGCCCTCTACCTCCTGGAGCAGGCCGTGACGGCGCGGCGGGCAGCGGGGGATGACGCCGGCGCCCTGCGCCTGGTCCGCCGCTACCCGGCGGTCCTGGCCGGTCGCCGCCCGCGCTGGCTGGCGGAGCTGGAGGCCGCGGCGCCGCTCTCCGTGCCGGGGGCGGAGACCCGGGAGCCCGGGGCAATGGAGCGCCGGCCGGTTACCGTGGTCCATCTGGACCCCTTTGCCGGCGACAGGGACCCGGCGCCGGATGCCCTGGTCGCCGAGATGGAGCGGCTGAGCGGGATCCTCGCCGAGCATGGCGGCCATGTGGTGGCCTTTCCCGGAGGCGGTCTCGTGGCCTGGTTCGGCTATCCCCGGGCCAGTGAAAATGCACCGAGCCGGGCATTGCGCGCGGCCCTCGTCGCCATCTCCGGCGGCCCGTCCTGGCTGCGGGCCGGCGTGGCCAGCGGGCTGACCCTGACCACCTCGCAACCGGCCCACCCGGAGGCCGGGGGCGAGGTGGCCCGGGCGGCCTTCGACCAGGCGTACCGGGCCGCTGGTGGACAGGTCCGGGCGGCGAACGCCGTGGTCCAGGGGCTGGAGGGTCGGTTCGTCTTCGAGGCCGACCAGGCGGGGTGCCGCGTCCTCGGCGAGACCGACCGCTCCCACCGCCTGGCCGCCGCTGCCCGTTCCCCGTCCACTCCGCTGGTGGGGCGAGAGGCGGAGCTGGGTCGGATGGAGGCCGCCTGGGAGGCCGCGCGGGGCGGTCGGGGCGGGTCACTGGCCCTGCGCGGGGCGTCGGGGATGGGGAAGACCCGGCTGCTCGTCGCCTTTCGCGAGAGGGTCGCCACCGAAGGGGGCCTCATGGTCCGGGAGCTCGTCTGCGACCCGGCGGATCAACACCACCCCCTGGCCCCGGTGCTGGACTATCTGCGCCGGTTGCTGCCCATCTACCAGGGGCGGATCGAGGCCATGCTGGCCAACTGGGGGGTGTCCGCCGGGCCCGAGGTGGTCCCCGAGGTGATCGAGAATCTCCAGGGCCTGGTGGACGGCGACGAGCGGCCGTTGACCTCCCCGGAACAACGCACGGCGATCCTGGATCTCCTGGCGGCCATCGTGGCCGCGATGGCCGACCGTCAGCCCACCGTCTGGCTCCTGGACGACCTGCAGTGGATGGACCCCTCCACCTGCGAACTGCTGGAGCGTCTGGTCCGGGTGGCCCGGGGTCGCCCCCTCTTCCTCCTCATGGCGACGCGAGCGGACGGCTATCTCCCCGGCGAGGTGGACGAGGTGGTGGAGCTGGGGGCGCTCCCCGAGGAGGCGGCGCGCACCCTGCTCCGGGCGGTGGACGGTCCGCGGGATCCGGCGACGGAGGAGCGCCTGCTGCAGCTGGCGGGGGGTAACCCGCTCTATCTGGAGGAGGTGGCGCGCCAGGGGAAGGCGCGGGGTGCCGGCGTGCCCCGCCGTCTCCAGGACCTGCTCGCCGCCAGCGTGGACGAGCTGGGTGAAGACCGCCCCCTGGCGCGGCTGGCGGCCGTGGCGGGCTACGCCTTCCCTCGCTCGCTCATCCTCGCCGCCGAACCGGAGGCCGGGACCGGGCTGGAGCGGCTGGTGGCGGCCGGCCTGTTCCTGCGCGAGGGCGAGGAGGGCCTCCGTTTCCGCCATGCCCTGCTGCAGGAGGCCATTCTGGACAGCCTTCCCCGCTCCGAGTATCGCGCCCTGGCTGCCCGGCTGGAGGCCCTGGGTGAGGAATATCCCGAGGAATACCCGAGGGGGGAGCTGGTCGACTGAGGAGGCTCGTGCCGACTGCCACACATCCGTTGTAACGGTGGTATAAGGAAGATCCCCGCCCGAGGGGACGAGGAGACAGCATGGGGGAGGGAACAACCGTCCGTCTCGAGCTGCTGGGCCCGCCACGGGCCCGGAACGGCGAAACCGTGCGCCCCCTGGGGGGGCACGACAAGCTGCATCTGCTCCTGTTCTACATCGCCGTGGAGGGTGAAACCTCCCGCGAGTGCCTCCTGGACCTCTTCTGGCCCGACCACGCGGCCCCGGCCGCGCGCAGCAACCTCCGCCAGGTCCTGCACAAGCTCCGCCACCAGCTGGGGGAGGTGATTCCCCTGACCGTGGGTCGGCAGACCGTGGCCCTGGCACCCGGCGTGACCGTGGACGTCCACGACTTCCTGCGCCTGAACGAGTCGACGGAGCGGGGCGATCTGACCGGGGCCGCGGCGCTCTACCGTGGTCCCTTTCTGGATGACTGCCTCCCGCCGCTGGGGCTCGATGCCCTGGAGGAGTGGACCCTGGAGTGGCGCGACCACCTCCAGGCCCTGGCCGTGGATCTCTTCCGCCGGGCACTGGCCCTGGCCGAGGCCGCCGACCAGCGCGGCGAGTGGCAGCAGCTGGCAGAGCGCCTGCTGGAGCTGGAGCCCTGGGAGGAGGAGGCCCACGCCGCCCTCATGCGCCGCCACGCCGCCGACGGGGACACGGCCGCGGTGGAGGCGCAGTACCGGCGGCTGGCCGATGTCCTGGCCGAGGAGCTGGGAACCGAACCGGGGCCGGACCTCCAGGCCCTGCGCGACCAGCTCACCCGGGGCGAGGCGCCGCCACCGCCGCCCCCGCCGGGTCGCCCGGAAAGCCGGCGCCTGACCGCGCTCTACGTGGATTGTGCCGCCGAGGATGCCGAAGAGGCGCTGGCGGTGAGCGCCTCGGCGCGGACCGGAATCCAGCGCCGCGTCGAGGAGTGGGGCGGCTGCGTCCCGGACTTCCATGGCAGCGGCGTCCTGGCCTGGTTCGGCTATCCCCTGCCCCGGGAGGGGGCGGCGCGCGCCGCCGTGGCGGCGGCCCTCGCCATCCTGGAGACCGAGCCGCACGCCCGCGCCGCCGTCCACTCCGGCACGGTGGTCATCTCCCAGGGTAATGAGCTCATGGGGCGCGTGCCGGCGACGGTGGTGGCCGTCCGGGACCGCGCGGTGGCCGGGGAGCTGGTGGCCAGCGATGCCACGCGGCGTCTGGTCCAGGGCTACTACCGCTGCGAGGCGATGGGCGACGGGCTGTGGCGCGTGGTCGATACCACCGGGGCCCGGGACCGCCTGGAGGCTCGCACGGCCCCCCCGCCGCCCCTCATCGGCCGGAGTGCGGAGGCCGAAAGACTGCGCCGCCATCTGGAGGCGCTGGGACGGGGTCAGGGCGGTGCCCTGATGCTCCGGGGAGAGGCCGGCGTGGGTAAATCGCGCCTGCTGGCCGAGGTGCTGGCGACCCTGCCCGAGAGGCCGGTGGTTCACGAGATCCACTGCAGCGAGAATTTCCAGGAGTCCACCTACTGGCCGGTCATCGAGTTCATGAACCAGCTCCTGGGCCTGGAGCCGGCGGCCGACGAGGGTGAGCGCCACGCCCGGCTGGCCCGCTACGTGGGCGAGCTCTACGCGGATCCCGGAGCGGTCCTTGCCCGGCTTGCGCCCCTCCTCCGGACCCGTACCGGGGAGGAGCGGTGGGGAACGAGCGAGACTACCCCTGCCGTCCCGGCGGGCGTCGTGGGGGCGGCCCTGGCGGACCTGCTGGAACGGGGGGCGGGAACACGGCCGCTGCTCCTGCTGGTGGAGGATGTGCACTGGGCGGACAGCGCCACCTGCGAACTCCTCAACGGGATCCACAACCGGGCCGGGGAGCGGCCCACGCTGATGCTGATTACCGCCCGGCCGGACTTCCGCCCGGGGTGCGACGAGAACATGGAACATCTGGACCTGGCGCCGCTGGGGCCGTCGGATACCCGTGCGCTGGCCAGTGCCGTGGTGGGCGGGGTTCTGGATGACGAGGCGCTGGACCTGGTGGTCCGGTTCACCGACGGCGTCCCCCTCTACGTGGAGGAGACCGCGCGCATGCTGGCCGCGGGGGACGACCTGAGCGAGCGCCTGGGCATCCCGGAGACCCTGCAGGACCTGCTGGATGCCCGGATCCACCGCCTGGGGCGCTGGCTGCCCGTGGCCCAGCTGGCCGCCAGCCTGGGCCGCAGCTTCCAGCGCGAACTCCTGCTGGCCATCAGTCCGTGGGATGAGGAGACCGTGGACCACGGAATCCGGGCCCTCCTGGAAGAGGGTGTGGTCGAGCGCGAGCAGGGGGAGGGGGAGCGGCTGGAGGTGATCCGCTTCCGGCACGCCCTGATCCAGGAGGCCGCCTACCAGTCGCTGCTCCCGTCGGATCGCGAGGAGGCCCACGCCGCCATCGCCGGGGCGCTGCGCGAGCAGTTCCCCGCCCTGGCGCGCGCCCATCCCGAATGGGTGGCTCGCCACCTGGCCGCCGCCGGGGAGGACGAGGCGGCCATCGACCACTGGCTCCGCGCCGCCGGTCTCGCCCTCCATCGCTCCGCCCCCACCGAGGCGCTGCGCCATCTGCGCCAGGGGCTCAAGCTGGTGATGCAAAAGGAGGCGAGTTCCGAGCGGGACCGGCAGGAGCTGGACTACCGGCTGGTGCAGGGGAGTGCCTATCTCGTGCAGGGGGAGTACGCCAGCGAATCGGCCAGCGCCGTCCTCGACCGCGCCTACCAGCTCTGCGGGACCGTGGGGCGGATCCACGAGGTCTTCCAGGTCATGTGGTGCCTGTGGCACGGCGAGTCCTCCCGGCGCGGCGGCCGTTCCTCCGAGGGCGCGAGCGGGCGCCGGCTGCTGGGGCTGGCCATCCGCATGCGCGAGGCCGGCGCCCTCCAGCGGGCCCACTACGCCCTGGCGAACGACTACTTCTTTGCCGGGGAGTTCGCTGTCAGTCGCCATCACGCCCTGCAGGCGCGGAGCTGGCCGCCGGATACGGCCCCGCCGCTGGGGGATGATCCGTGGCTCATGGCTGGGGCCTTCCTCGCCTGGGACGAGTGGTTCCTGGGACGGGCCGCCAGGGCCCGCCGCGTGGCCGAGGAGACGGTGGCGGAGGCGCGGCGGCGGCGCCCGCAGGACCGGGCCATGGCCCTGGCCTTCCAGGGCCTGCTGGGGGTCCGGGCGGGAGACGAGGCCTGCGTCGCCGCGGTGCTGCCGGAACTGGAGGCCACCGTGGCCGACTACCGTTTGCCGATCTGGCAGATGGCGGCCGAGGCGCTCTCCGCCTGGCTGGCCGCACGCCACGGTGAATCCGCGGCCGTGGTCCGGCTGGCGCCCACGGTGGCGGGGAGTCGCGAGGCCATGCCGGCGGTGGTCGGCCTCTTCCAGCTCATCCTCGCCGAGGCCCATCTCGCCCTGGGGGACGGGGAGGGGGCGCTGGCCGTACTGGCGGAGGAGGCCGAGGCGGAGGCGCGCTACCGGCAGGGCCACGACCGGGCCGAGCGCCGTCGCCGCGAGGGGGATGCCCTGCGGCAGGTTCACCCGGATCAGCCCGAGCAGGCCCTGCACGCCTACCGGGCAGCCGCGGAAGTCGCGCGCGGGCAGTATGCCCTGGTCCCCTGGCTGCGGGCGGCCAGCCGGGCGGCGGAACTGGGCGGCGAGACGGATCGGGCCGATTACGAGGCGGCGCTGGCCGCCCTGGAGGCCGATGGCGAGCCGGCGGAACTCCCGGAACTGACGGATGGTTCGTATTGCCCCACCGAGGGAGTGGCGCCGAATTGACAGGGCGCGTCGCGCCCCTGTTAAAGTGCCAGAATCCCCCAACGACAGGTATCTTTACATGCAGCGATTCGTAACCGCGCTTGCGGCCCTCCTCATCGCCGGTTCCGGCACCGCCATGGCCCAGGGCATGGGGCAGGGCATGGGCCAGCAGCAGGGACAGGGCGGCGGCGCCGCGCAGGAGGCCCAGAAGAAGGTCATGGAGCTGGGCCAGCGGCTCAACCAGATCGAGCAGAAGGCCATCGAGGCCAACCCCGAGCTGCAGGAGCAGCGGGAGGAGTTCCAGGACCTGCTCATGGAGACCATGAAGGAACAGGGCGCCGAGCCCCAGAAGCGGATCGACCGGCTGGAGGAGATCCAGCCGAAGCTCTCCGAGGCCCAGGGTGAGGAACGCCGCAATCTCATGCAGGAGTTCCGCCAGGAGCAGCAGAGCCTCATGCAGGCCCAGCGCAAGGCCATGCAGCAGGAGGAGGTCAAACAGGCGCGCCAGGATCTCCAGGAGAACACCTTCAACGCCATGAAGGAGGAGAATCCGGAGACCGAGCAGATCATCGAGGATCTGCGCTCCGCCCAGCAGGAGGCCATGAACGCCCGCGGCGGCATGTCCGGCGGGGGCAACCGTGGCGGCGGCATGCCGGGTAGCGGCCAGCAGTAGGCAGGCATGGCCGGGTCACCGGTACGCGACGTACCCACCAACGTGATCACCGGCCCCCTGGGGGCCGGCAAGACCACCACCATCCGCCATCTGCTCGCCCGGCGCCCGCCGGACGAGCGCTGGGCGGTTCTGGTCAATGAATTCGGCGAGGCCGGGATCGACGGGGCCGCGCTGGTGGATGCCAGTGACGACCTCGCCGAGGTGCCCGGGGGCTGCATCTGCTGCACGGCGAAGACCCAGCTCCGGGTCACCCTCACCCAGCTCCTGCGCCGGGTCCGCCCGCACCGTCTGCTCATCGAGCCCACCGGCCTGGGTCACCCCGCCGGGATCATCGACATGCTCCGGGAGCCGGGGCTGGCGGAGGCCATCGACCTGCAGTCGGTGATCGCCGTCTTCCCCGCCGACGGCCTTACCGAGGAGCGGTTGGCCGCCGCCCCGCCGGTGCGGGACGCCTTCGATCTCGCCGATGTCCTGGTGCTCAACAAGGCCGACCGCGCTGATGCTGAAACCCTGGCCGCGGCGCGGGCCCTGGCGGCCGGGGCCTGGCCGGCCAAGCGGGGGATCGTGACCACGGAGCAGGGGGAGCTGGATCCGGCCTGGCTGGAGGCTTCCGCCCGCGTGGGCGGGGAGCCGACGGTGCCGGAGGCCTGCGAGCTGGAGGTCGGGGAATCCCCTGCGCATCCTCACGACCACGACCACGACCACGACCACGACCACGACCACGACCACGACCACGGGGCCACGGAGAGCGTGGAGGACGCGGCGGGGGGCTTCCAGCGCCTCCTCGGCGGGGATGCGGAACACCGCGCCCTGGCGTGGGTCTTCCCGCCGGAGGTGGCCTTTGCCGGGCCGGCCCTGCGGGAGTGGTTCCGGGGGCTGCCGGCCGAGGTGGTCCGGGCCAAGGGCGTGGTGCGGACCGGTCCGAAGTGGCAGCACTTCAGCCTGGCGGACGGCGAGCTGAGCCAGACCGAGAGCGCCTGGCGCCGGGACAGCCGGGTGGAACTGCTGCTTGCCCCCGGTACGGAGCCGGATCCCGCCTGGGAGGCGGGCCTGCTGGCGGCGCGCCAGACCCCCTGAATCGATCCCACACCGTGGTAGACTGAAGGGATGTTCCCGGTGGGGTGAAAGGCCTGTCTGCCGCCCCCATCATCGGGGGTAGTCCCCCACGCCGTTCAACGAGCGGGAGGTTCCCATGACCGAGACCGCCACCGACCCCGTGGCCTTCTTCGACCCCGGCGAGCTGCCGGCCCCCGGCAGCGTCCCCGACGAGGACCTGGCCCCGGGGGAGCAGGCCGAGCTGGAGGGGCGGATCCGCGAGCTCCTGGCGCGCGAGAACGCCGCCCTGGTGGCCCACTACTACGTCGACGACGCCCTCCAGTCCCTGGCCGAGGAGACCGGCGGGTTCGTCGGCGACTCCCTGGAGATGGCCCGCTTCGGCGCCCGCACCGAGGCGACCACCCTGGTGGTGGCCGGTGTCCGCTTCATGGGCGAGACGGCCAAGATCCTGAGCCCTGAGAAGCGGGTCCTCATGCCCACCCTGGAGGCGGAGTGCTCCCTGGACCTGGGCTGCCCCGCCCGGGAATTCAGTGCCTTCTGCGATGCCCACCCCGACCGCACTGTCGTGGTCTACGCCAATACCTCCGCCGAGGTAAAGGCGCGGGCCGACTGGGTCGTGACCTCCTCCATCGCCACGAAGGTGGTGCGCTACCTGGCCGATCGGGGCGAGTCCATCCTCTGGGCGCCGGACCGCCACCTGGGCGAGTACGTCCGGGAGGTCACCGGCGCCGACATGCTCCTGTGGCAGGGCAGCTGCGTCGTCCACGAGGCCTTCAAGGCGCAGCAGCTGGGCGAACTCAAGGCCGAGCACCCCGGGGCGGCCATCCTGGTCCATCCGGAGTCGCCGGAGGAGGTCATCGCCATGGCCGACGAGGTGGGCTCCACCACCCAGCTCATCCGGGCGGCGAAGGAGCGTCCGGAGACCGAGCTCATCGTCGCTACCGACAACGGCATCTTCTACAAGATGCAGCAGGCGGTGCCGGACAAGACCCTGCTGGAGGCACCCACCGCCGGCGCCGGCGCCACCTGCCGCAGCTGCGCCCACTGCCCCTGGATGGCCATGAACGGCCTGCGCAACCTCGCCGACACCCTGGAGCGCGGGGCCAACGAGATCCACGTGGACCCGGATGTGCGCGAGGCTGCCCTGCGCTCCACCCAGCGCATGATCGACTTCGCCGAGGGGCGCGTCGGGGACTGATCCCACCGACCCCGGACCCCTGTCACCGGTACGGGGTTGAAAGCCGTGTGTGTGGACTATACTCCCCACTAAAGGGGTAATTTGAACTCAGTCTAAATTGCCGCCGGCTCCCGGCGGACCACCACGGCAACAAGGAGAACCCCATGGCCGGAGCGAGCCAAGCCCTGCACGAATCCCTGGATCAACTCAGCAGCAAGACCCTGGACATGCACCGCGCCCTGGTCTCCCTGCAGGAGGAGCTGGAGGCGGTGGACTGGTACCGCCAGCGCGCCGACGGCTGCAGTGACAGCGAGCTGCGGGAGATCCTTCTGCACAACATGCGCGAGGAGATGGAGCACGCGGCCATGGTCCTGGAGTGGCTGCGCCGTAACGACGCCGACATGGCCGAGAACCTGCGCACCTACCTCTTTACCAGCGTCCCGGTCACCGAGGTCGAGGAGGCCGCCATGGGCGGCGAGGCCGGTGAGGACGAGTCCTCCGCGGGTGGGTCCACCATCGGTTCGCTGAAGGGAGAGTCGTAATGCACTACCTCAATCGCCACCAGTCCTCCATCCCCGGTGACCTCTGGGAGCGCATCGACGCCGCGGCCGCCAGTGCCGCCACCGATCGGCTCACCGCCCGCCGCTTCCTGGACCTGGAGGGCCCCTATGGCGTGGGTCTGACCTCCGTGGAGGTGGGCGCCAACCACTACTGCCGCGAGCCCGCCGAGGGCGAGGCCGGGGCGGTGGCCAGCCAGGCCATCTCGGTGCCCATGATCCGCAAGGAGTGCGGCCTCTCCGCCCGGCGGCTGGAGGCCCACCAGGGCATGGGCCAGCCCCTGGACCTCGCCCCGGTGGAGGATGCCGCCGAGGCCGTCGCCGCGCGGGAAGAGGAGTTCATCTACCAGGGCGAGCCCAAGTTCGGCCTGGAGGGGCTGATGACCGCCGCCGACCGTAACACCGCCAAGGTGGGCGACTGGTCCAAGGTGGAGCAGGCCCTGAAGGACGTCCTCGCCGCGGTGGAGAAGCTGGAGACGGCCGGCTTCCACGGCCCCTACGCCCTGGCGGTCTCGCCGAAGCTCTACAACAACCTCTTCCGCCGCTACGACGGCACCGACATGCTCCAGCTGGAGCACCTCAAGCGGCTCTGCGAGCTGGGGGTCTTCAAGGCGCCCATCGAGGGCGCGGTAGTGGTCGATCCCCACGTGGGCCGGATCATCCTCGGCCAGGATGTCATGGTCGGCTACTCCGGCAACGACGGCATCCATCACCAGCTCTACGTCAGCGAGAGCGCGGTGCTCAAGCTGGAGGAGCCGCGCGCCATCTGCACCCTGAACGCCTAGTCCCTGCCCGACCCCTCGTCCCCGCGCCCGCGGGGACCTCGAGTTCGCAGAACCGGCCCACTGTTCCGGCGCCCGGGGCCTCTTCCCCGGGTTCCGGGTCGGGGCTCTGATCATCCCGTCGTTCCCTCGCGGGCAGAAACTTCGAGAGAAGACCCCCCATCGTGTCGTCGGTGTGCTTTCCCCTGCCGGTGTTCGTGCTAGAGTTGAGACCAGCCATCGGGACAAGATGGCGAAAAATTGAACAGTACCACCGGATGAGAGGGGATCCCCCATGCAGACACCCGTGCTACGCACGCGGGCGGCGCTGGACGTGCTCAACGCCGCCCTGGATGCCGACTACGCCCGCCTCCAGGACCTGACGGCCAGCCGACGCTCCACGGTCCGCGAGCTGGCCGACGTCAGCGCCTCCATCGCCGAGGGCAATCGCCGGCTGGTCCCCGTCTCCCGGGACGGGGTGACCGCCATGAGCCGGGCGGTGGAGCTACTGGTCCGCAATGGCTACTTCACCAAGGAGATCGGCGGGATCCGGGACAACGCCGCCAGCGTGGCCTCGGCGGTGGAGGAGATGTCCTCCTCCGCCAACGAGGTGGCCGGACTGGCCGGGAGTACCTCGGAACGGGCGCGGGTGAGCCGCGAACGCACGGAGGAGGGCAACCAGGGCCTCTCCTCCCTCATCGGCGACATGGACCTGCTGGAGACCTCCGTGGACACCATGGCCAATGCCATGGAGCAGTTCGTGAACTCCACCGCCGAGATCAACAAGCTCACCGCCACGGTGAAGGAGATCGCCGACCAGACCAACCTCCTGGCCCTGAATGCCGCCATCGAGGCGGCGCGGGCCGGCGAGGCGGGGCGCGGCTTCGCCGTGGTGGCCGACGAGGTGCGCAGCCTGGCGGAGAAGACCGCGGAGGCCACCGAGTCCATCGACCGGGTCACCGGGACCATGAACGGCCTCTCCGGCGAGGTGAACAGCTCCGTGGCCGATGCCCGGGACAAGCTGACCAATTCCGTGGAGGCCATGGACCAGGTGGCCTCCTCCCTGGCGGAGAGCACCAACGTCGCGGCCGAGGTGGACGACCAGGTCCACCAGATCGCCACGGCGGCCAACGAGCAGAGCACCGTGGCCGAGGAGATGGCGAAGAACGTCGCCGCGGTGACCCACTCCCTGGACAGCGAGACCAACCAGGCCCACGAGATCTCGGCCATCGCCGAGGATGTGGCCCGGCGGATCCACGGCCAGCTCAACGAGCTGGCGGAATGGGGTCACGACGAGGTCATCCTGCAGGTGGTCAAGGGTGACCACCTGATGTGGAAGATCAAGCTGGCCAAGATGATCCTCGGCGAGGAGTCCCTGCCCGAGGAGGAGCTCACCGACCACCACCAGTGCCGTCTGGGCAAGTGGTTCGACGGGCCGGGCAGGGAGCGCTACGGAGAGAGCGAGGCCTTTCAGGCCATGGCCGAACCCCACAAGCAGGTCCATGAGCTGGGGCGGACCATCCGCGACCTGGTGGCCGAGAGCCGGATCGACGAGGCCACCGAGAAGCTGGAACAGATGGAGGTGCTCAGCCAGCAGCTCTTCGCCCGGCTGGACGAACTGACCGCCGAGGCGGTGGGGGAGGATGGCTGACGGGCGCGCCCGACCGGGCCCCGAACGACAAACCCCCGCACGGAGGCGGGGGTTCTGCGAGGAGCGCCGGAGGCGCTACCGGGCGTGGTCGCCCGGCGGTCCTACATGGCGCGGAGGCGCTCGTTCAGCCGGCTCTTGTGGCGAGCCGCCTTGTTGCGATGGATGACGCCCTTGTTGGCCGTCTTGTCGATGATCGGCACCGCGGCCTGGTAGGCGCTCCGGGCGGCCTCCTTGTCGCCGGCGCGAATGGCGCGCTCGACGCTCTTGATGAAGGTCCGCATGCGCGAGCGCAGCGCCGCGTTGTGCTGCCGCTGGGTCTCGTTCTGGCGGGCGCGCTTGCGGGTCTGTCGGGTGTTGGCCACGGTGGTCTCTCCTCGCTCGTACTGGCTTGGGCCTTCTGTAAACGCGCAATTCTCCGGATTCCGGCGGCTCCTGTCAACGCCGCCGGCCGTCTCAGGGAGAGGTCCCGGCCCCCGAATGGCGCTCGGCCGAGAGGAGCGTCTCCAGCTCCGCCGTGGGCAGGGGGCGGCTGCCCAGGAAGCCTTGCCACTGGTCGCAGCCCTGGCGGCCCAGGAAGGCGAGCTGCCCCTCGGTCTCCACGCCCTCGGCGGTCACCGTGAGCCGCAGGTTGTGGGCCATGGCGATGACCGCCGCGGTGATCTCGGCATCGTTTTCGTCATCGGGGAGGTCCTGGACGAAGGTGCGGTCGATCTTCAGCCGGTCCACGGCCAGGTCCTTGAGGTAGGCCAGGGAGGAGTAGCCGGTGCCAAAGTCGTCGATGGCGAACTGTACACCCCGGGCCTTGAGGGTCTGCATGAGCCGCAGGAGGCCGTGGTGCTGTTCCAGCAGGACCGACTCGGTGAATTCCAGCTCCAGCAGGCGGGGGTCGAGACCGGTCTCGTCCAGGATGGCGAGGATGCGTTCGGCGAGGTCCGGCAAGGCCACCTGCCGGCCGGAGAGGTTCACGGCCAGGGTGAGCCGATGGCCGGTCCGGCGGGTGTAGTCCTCCCAGAAGGTGCAGGCATCCCGCAGGATCCGCTCGCCCAGGGGGATGATCAGGCCGCTCTCCTCGGCCACCGGGATGAAGCGGCCGGGGGAGATGACGCCCTGCTCCGGGTGGTGCCAGCGCGCCAGGGCCTCGGCCCCGGTGACCTGCCCCGTGGCGGTATCCCACTGGGGCTGGTAGTGGACCGCGAACTCGCCCCGCTCCATTGCGCGCCGCAGATGGGCCTCCAGCTCCAGCCGCTCGGAGGCCGCCTCGGTGAGCTCCTGGGCGTAGAAGGCCCAGGTGTTTCGGCCCTGGCTCTTGGCGTGGAACATCGCCGCATCGGCATTGGTGAGCAGTTCACCGGGGGTCCGGCCGTGGTCGGGGTAGAGGCTGATCCCGATGCTCGCCCCCATGAAGAGCTCGTTCCAGTCGCCCACCTGGAAGGGTTCACGCAGAAGCTTCATGGCCTCGCTGGCGAGTTCGGCGGGGGCATCGTGGCTGTCCGGGGAGTCCATCACCAGCAGGAACTCGTCGCCCCCCAGCCGTGCCACGATGTCCGCCCGTGGGAGGCGGGTGGCCAGGCGATGGGCCAGGGCCTCCAGGAGCTCGTCGCCCACGGTGTGGCCCAGGCTGTCGTTGAGGTCCTTGAAGCGGTCCAGGTCGAGGAAGAGGACCGCCACCTCCCCCCCTGGTCGTCGGCGCGGCGCAGTGCCTGCTGGAGCCGGCGGGTGAGCAGCAGGCGGTTGGGCAGGCCGGTGAGGGGATCGTGCTCCGCCTGGTAGCGCAGGCGTTCCTCCAGGGGGTGCATGGCGCGGATGAGCAGCCAGGTCAGCGCCAGGAGCAGCAGCACCGTGGTGGCCACGATGGAGCCCAGCAGCCGGTTGATGGGGGCGTAGAGGGCCGTAGCCGGGGACGTGACCACCACGGCGCCGGGTAGCGCTTCCAGGGGATGGTGGGCGGCCACGGTCCCGTTGGCGGTGAGCAGGCCGGGCCGGCCGTCCTGCTGACTGGCCGCGGCCGCGGCGGCGGTGGGCGTGCCGGGCGCCAGGACCTCACCGGTCTCCAGCGCCCTGGGGCCCTCGGTCGTCGCCAGGACCAGCGTCAGGGTACCGGCCTCGTGGCGGGCGTTGGCCCGCCCCAGGCGGGCCTGCAGCCGCTGGAGGTCGAAGAGGATCCGATCGGTCCCCAGGAAGGTTCCCTCTTCCCGGATGGGGGCATCCGCCACCAGTTGCCAGCGACCGTCCCGGCGGAAGGGGGGCAGGAGCTGCAGCCCCTTCCCATCCACCGCCGGCAGCCCGGAGGGCAGGGGATCGCCCACGGCCACCACCGGCCGACCGGCGGCATCCAGTCGGGTGATGCCGAGGATCCCCTCCTCGGGCTGCACGGCGTCGGCGAGCTTGTCCTCGGTGAAGGCGGCCAGACTCGCCCGGTCACGCCCGCCGGTGTGGTACTCCGCCAGGGCGCGGCGGATGGCGGTCCGGCTGGTAACCTGGCGGGCCAGCCGTGTGCGCTGCTCCAGGAAGTTGGCCACGGTCGCCTGGTGGAGGTGGGCCTCGTGGGCCAGCCGCTCCCGGGCCTGATCCCGGAGCTGGGGATAGAGGGTGGCCACGGCGGTGGTGGCGACGATGACGGCGGCCGCCAGGGCACCGAACAGCGCCGTGCGCCGCAGGCGGCGAAGCAGGGTACCGGCATCCTCGCCCTGAGCGCGTTCGCCGGAATCGGAGGGCGGTTGCACGGTCCGCCGGGTCATGAGGTCTCCACCGCGCCGCGGGCTGCGGGCCCTTAGGGAATCTTGAAGGCCGACCATGGTAGGCCGGCCCGCCCGGATCGGCAAACCCTCGCCCCGGGGAGGGTCATTCGGGGAGACGGCGGCGGCCGGCGCCCGGTATGATCCCGACCCGGGCGACGAGCGGGGGGACCGATGGCCGAGGCGAGCGAGGAAGGGGGCGGGCTGCTGCGCTCCACCGCCGTGGTGGGCGGGTTCACCCTGGCCTCCCGGGTGCTGGGCTTCCTCCGCGACGTGGTCCTGGCGCGGATCTTCGGCGCCGCCGCCGGGACCGACGCCTTCTTCGTCGCCTTCAAGATCCCCAACTTCATGCGCCGGCTCTTCGCCGAGGGGGCCTTCAACCAGGCCTTCGTGCCGGTCCTCTCGGAGTATCGCAGCCAGCGCGAGCACGGCGAGGTGCGCGCCTTCGTCGGTCGCGTCTCCGGGACCCTGGGCGGCTTCCTGCTGCTGCTGACGATCCTCGGCGTGGTCGGCGCGCCGGTCCTGGTGATGGTCTTCGCCCCCGGCTTCATCGGGGATCCCGAGCGCTTCCCCGCCGCCGTGGAGATGCTGCGGCTGACCTTCCCCTACCTGCTCTTCATCGCCCTCACCGCGCTGGCCGGCGGGGTGCTCAACAGCTACGGCCGCTTCGCCGTGCCGGCAGCGACGCCGGTGCTCCTGAACATCGCCCTCATCAGCGCGGCGGTCTGGGCCGCACCGGCCTTCGCCGAGCCCATCCAGGCGCTGGCCTGGGGCGTGCTGGTGGCCGGGGTGATCCAGCTCGCCTTCCAGCTCCCCTTCCTGGCGCGGCTGGGGCTGCTCACCGCCCCCCGGCCGGCGCCGCGGGACGAGGGGGTGCGCCGGGTGGCGCGGCTCATGGGGCCGGCGCTCTTTGGCTCCTCGGTGGCCCAGGTGAACCTGCTGCTGGACACCATCATCGCCTCCATGCTGGCCACCGGCTCGGTCTCCTGGCTCTACTACGCCGACCGCCTGGTGGAGTTCCCCCTGGGGGTCTTCGGCATCGCCCTGGGGACGGTGATCCTCCCCGGCCTCTCGGAGCGCCACGCCGAGGCGGACCCCGCCGGCTTCTCGGCCATGATCGACCGGGCCCTGCGCTGGGTGGCCCTCATCGCTCTGCCGGCCACCTTGGGCCTCTTCCTGCTGGCCGGGCCCATCCTGGCGACGCTCTTCGAGTACGGCGCCTTCGGGGCGGGCGATACCGCCATGGCCGGCCTCGCGCTCATGGCCTACAGCATCGGCCTCACCGGCTTCATCCTGGTGAAGGTCCTGGCCCCCGGCTTCTTCGCCCGCCAGGACACCCGCACCCCCATGCGCATCGCCGTCATCGCCATGCTCACCAACATGGTCCTGAACATCGCCTTCGTCGTGCCCTGGGAGATGGCCGGGCTGCCCGGGGCCCACGCTGGCCTGGCGGCGGCCACGGCGCTGGCGGCCTTCGTCAACGGCGGCCTGCTGCTGCGCGGCCTGCTGCGCGACGGCGTCTACCGGCCGGAGGCCGGCTGGGGGCTGCTGGCCCTGCGCCTGGGGCTGGCCCTGGTGGTGCTGGTGGCGCTGCTGCTCTTCCTGACGCCGGAGCGGCCGGTGTGGGCCGCCTGGGGTGCCTGGGAGCGGGCGGGTGCGCTGGCCGGCCTCATCGCCGCCGCCGGGGTGGCCTACTTCGGCACCCTGCTGGCCACCGGCATGCGCCTGGGCTGGCTGGTCCGCCGACCGGCCGGCTGAGTCGTGTCAGGTCGGGGCCTCACCCAGCCGGTCGGCCTCGCGGGTGACCTCGTGCAGGCGCTCGCTGACCAGCACGGGATAGGGCTCGATGGTGGGCTCGAGGCTGCGCAGGGCCTCGGGAAGGGCCTCGACCTCGGCGGCGGCGTGGTCGCGGATGGCCGCCAGGCCGGGGCGCTCGTTGACCGGCTCGCCGCCGCGCAGGACGGGATGGAGCAGGGCGTGGCCGGGGGCCGCCTCGTCGGCGGGGGTGAGTCGGTCGCGGACCATCCGGCCGGCGTGGTGCTCCCGGTGGACCTGCTTGGCCCCGGCCCAGGTGGCCTTGCCCTCGGAGCGCTTGCGCCGGGGCTCGCCGGCGTAGCTCTGGAGCTTGTAGGCGCAGTCCAGGTAGGGGGCGTCGCTGGCGACATCGAGCCGGGTGCCCACCCCCAGGCCGTCCACCGGCGCTTGATCGGCCACCAGGTCGTCGACGGCGTACTCGTCCAGATTGCCGCTGGCGAAGAGGGTGA
Organism: Thiohalospira halophila DSM 15071; assembly: GCF_900112605.1. Taxonomy (NCBI): domain Bacteria; kingdom Pseudomonadati; phylum Pseudomonadota; class Gammaproteobacteria; order Thiohalospirales; family Thiohalospiraceae; genus Thiohalospira; species Thiohalospira halophila. The sequence goes on along the minus strand of NZ_FOMJ01000005.1, from coordinate 187,995 downwards.
CCCCCTCCAGGCCCCCCTCATCGAGGATCCGGCGTACCCGCCGGGCGTGATCCCCCAGGTCGCCGCTGTCGATTCGCACCCCCTTGATGGCCGCCTTCGTCGCCGGGTCCTCCCGGGCCAGCTCTACCACGCGCCGGGCGGCCCGCTCGGTATCCCAGGTGTCGATGAGGAGGATGCCGCTGCCGGGGTGGCTGACGAGGAAGTTCCGGAAGGCGGAGACCTCATCGGGGTGCGCCTCGATGAAGGAGTGGGCCATGGTGCCGTAGATCGGGATTCCGAAGGCGCGCCCGGCGGCGACGGTGGCGGTGCCGTCGAAGCCGGCGATCCAGGCGGCCCGGGCGGCGAGGACGGCGGCCTCGGCGCCGTGGGCGCGGCGCATGCCGAAGTCCACCAGCAGCCGGTCCCGGGCGGCCAGCCGGATCCGGGCCGCCTTGGAGGCGATGAGGGTCTGGAAGTGGAGGAGATTGATGACCCGGCTCTCCACCAGCTGCGCCAGGGGCATGGGCGCCCGGACCCGGAGCAGGGGCTCGTCGGCGAAGACCGCGGTCCCCTCGGGGACGGCGTCCACGTCGCCGGTGAAGGTCAGTCCCGCCAGCCAGTCCAGCAGGGTGCGGGAGAAGCGGCCGGTGGATTCCAGCCATTCCAGGGCGGCCTCATCGAAGGTGAGACCCTGGAGGTAGTCCAGCACCTGTTCCAGCCCGGCCGCGAGGAGGAAGTTGCGCTCGCCCGGCAGGTCGCGGACGAAGAACTCGAACTCCGCCGTCTCCGTGAGGCCGTGCTCCAGGTAGGCCTGGGCCATGGTGAGCTGGTAGAGGTCGGTGAGCAGGGCGTCGTCGCGACCCGGTCTCATGGGGGGCAGATCTCCTGGCTGGTGGTGAGGGTGCAGCCGGCGTTAGCCATCTCCGTCAGGGCGCGTTCGCCGTCGCCGGGCTGGACGTCCACGGCGCCCACGGCGTCGGTGAGGACCGTGACCTCGAAGCCCTCCCGGAGGCCATCCAGCGCCGTGGCGCGGACGCAGTAGTCGGTGGCCAGGCCCCCGACGATCAGGTCGTCGCAGCCGTTGTCCCGCAGGCGCTGGGCGAGGTCGGTCCCGTCGAAGCCGGAGTAGGCGTCGGCCTCCGGGCGGCCCCCCTTGCCGATGATCATGGCGGTGGTCGGCAGGGTCAGACCCGGTGCGAAGGCGGCCCCCTCGGTACCGGCAATGCAGTGGGGTGGCCAGGGCCCGTCCTGCTCCCGGAAGGAGCAGTGGTCCGGCGGGTGCCAGTCGCGGGTGGCGAAGACCGGCCGGCCCGCCGCGGCGAAGGCGGCGGCACAGCGGTTCAGTGGCGGGATGACCCGATCCCCGTCGGGGACGCCCAGGGCGCCACCGGGGAGGAAGTCGTTCTGGACATCGACGATGACCAGGGCGGTGGCGGCGGGGACGGGCTCCATGGTGCCTCCGTGGCAGTGGCCTCGTCCCGGAGTCTAGCCGACGGTCGCGGCTTTGGGAGGGTCAGTCGTTGAGGCGGATGGTCACCACGGTACCGCTTGCGGGCAGGTCGAAGGCCGCATCGTCGAAGGCGGGGGGGCCGCTGACCTGGATGTTGTTGGACAGCCCCCAGGGCTCGGTGGGGATCATGCCCAGGAAACGGTCCATGCCGCCGTCGCCGTCCTCGTCGTGGTAGGCGATGACGGCGTAGCGGCCAGGCTCCAGGTCCTCAAAGGCGAAGGTCGCCGTGCCCTCCCGGGCCGGGACGGCGTCGCGGTGCAGGGCCTGCTCCGGCTCCCGGAAGGTCTCGGCGTCGGCGTATAGGTCGACCCGGACCTGGCCGGACTCGCCGGCGACCCCCGCCACCTCCACGGTGAGGTCGGCCGCCGCCACCGGACCGGCCAGCAGCCCGGCGGCCATCGCCGCCGTGACCCCCGTCAGGAGACGCCGCCTCATGCCGGCTCGCCGCACTCGCGGTTGGCGGGAACCGACTCGTCGATGTAGCGCGGCGGGTTCAGGTCCAGGCCGTTCATCAGTTCGATGAAGCCGTCCCGGGTGTTGTCGGCCAGCCGCGGATTGGTGGCCCGCTCCTCGCCCACGGTGGTCACCGTCCGGCCGTTGTAGTCGTGGCCGGGGAAGAGCAGCGTCTCGTCGTCCAGGCAGAGGATCCCCTGGGTGAGGCTGTCCCAGAGCTGGCCCGGGTCGCCGCCCTGGAAGTCGGTGCGGCCGGTGCCGCCGATGAGCAGGGCGTCGCCGGTGAAGACGCGGTCACGCCAGCGGAAGCTCATGCTGCCCGGGGTGTGGCCGGGGGTCGGGATGGTGTGGATGACCTCGTTGCCGAAGGTCAGGTCCTCGTCGCCGTCCAGCTGGAAATCGGCGCAGTCGGCGCCGCACTCCCGGCCCACCGCGATGGGGGCGCCGGTCTCCTTGCGCAGGCCGCCGGCGCCGGTGATGTGGTCGGCGTGGACGTGGGTGTCCAGGATGAGCTCCAGCCGCAGGCCGTGGTCACGGATCACCTGGAGGTCGCGCTCCAGCATCGTCCGCACGGGGTCGATGATGGCCGCGGCATCGGTGGTGGTATCCACCAGGATGTAGGTGTAGGTGGAGGTGTCGGGCTCGAAGAGCTGGTGGAAGGTCTTCATGGTTTCTCGCTCCTGTTGGATCTGCGTTGGGTCGTGTCCGGAGTTGGTTTATGTGGCCTTTTCGGCGCCCACCGGGGTCGGGGCGTCGTCGCACGGGGACGCGAGGACCTTCCCTGGCGCTCCGCGGCGGCCATCCATGGCCGCCGAGGCCCCGTGCGACGACGCCCCGACCCCGGAGGGCGGACCGTGGTTCGGGTGACCGACAGGAACCGGCCACCACCGAACCGGTCTTTGCACGTATTCCCGTAGCAGGTTGCGTGCCGAGTGGTCGGGTCGTCCCGGGTGGCCGCTGAGTCGGCACCACGACGGCGCCGGCCGGTCCACTCGACGGTTGCCGGCTGATCTGGATGGCAGCCCCTTAATTCCTGAGTGACACGCTTGGCATTTTGGGGGTTGGCGGTGGGGATTCAACCGTCCCCCGGTTGTTGTCCTGAGCTTTGCCCGGATCTTCGCTGGGTTTTCGCTGGGTTTTCCAGGGGAGGGTTGACCTCCGGCTTCTTTTTGTAAATGATAATCATTCGCAACCAAGAGAGAGCGGAGGAAGAGACCATGCGACTCTGTGTAGATGCCTGGCTGGAGCGTCGTGACCCCCTGGTGACCCTGCGGGATGCCGACAGTGGTCGGGCCGTGGCCCGCTGGCAGGGCACGGCGGTGGGGCGGCTGCTGGAGGAGGGCGGCCTCGCCCTGGAGGACCTGCTGGCGCCGCTGTCGGCGGAGGCGACCCGGCGGCTGGTGGCCGCCCTGGCGGTGGTCCGGCCCCTGGCCCTGCCGGGCCGGGAACCGGAGGCCGACGGGATCAGGCGGGGATGAAGACCGGGCCGTGGGGGCCCTCCAGCCGCACCATGTCGCGGCCGTAGAGGCGGCCCAGGGTGCGCTCGTTGACCACGGCCTCCAGCGGCCCGGCGCAGGCCCCCTCGCCGGGATAGAGGAGCAGGGCGTGGTCGCAGAAGCGCACGGCCAGGTTGGCGTCGTGGAGGCTGAGCATCCGCCCCCGGTCGGGCCGGGCGGCCAGCGCCTCCAGCACGCCGATCTGGCGGCCGGGGTCCAGGTGGCTGGTGGGCTCGTCCAGCAGTTCCAGGGGCACGTCCTGGGTGAAGAGGGTGGCCAGGGCCAGGCGCTGGCGCTCGCCGCCGGAGAGGGTTGCGGGGTCGCGTCCGGCCAGTTCGGCCAGCCCCATGGTCGCCAGCGCCTCCCGGGCCAGGCGGTAGTCGGCCTCCCCTTCCATGGACCATGCGCCCAGGTGGGGGTGGCGACCGGCCACCGTCGCCTCCAGCACCGTCCCGGCGAAGCCGGGGTCGGGGTCCTGCAGGAGCAGCCCTAAGCGGCGGGCGAGCCGGCGGCGGGGGAGGTGGTCCAGGGGTTCGCCATCCACCCGGACCTCGCCGGCGGTGGCTGGGCGCAGTCCGGCGAGGGTGTGCAGCAGCGTCGTCTTGCCGGCGCCGTTGGGGCCGAGGATGGCCCAGGTCTGGCCCGGCTCCACGGCCAGCTCCAGCCCCTCCACCACCGTCCGGCCGCCGATGGTCACCGTGAGGTCGTGGCAGGTCAGCTGGTTCATCGCCGCCCCCGGACCAGCAGGTAGAGGAAGAGCGGGACCCCGACCAGGGCGGTGAGCACCCCCACCGGTAGCTGCTGGGGGGCGATGATGGTGCGCGCCAGGGTGTCCGCCAGGGTGAGCAGGGTGCCGCCGGCGAGGACCGCCGCCGGCAGGAGCCAGCGATGGTCACTGCTCACCCACAGCCGCATGAGGTGGGGGATGACCAGCCCCACGAAGCCCACCGAGCCGGCCAGGGTCACGGCGGCGGCGGTGGCCAGGGAGGCGCCGAAGTAGACGCCCCGGCGCAGGGCGGGGACGGCGACGCCGAGCACGGCGGCCTGCTGCTCCCCCCGGGCCAGGAGGTTCAGGGAGCGGGCGGCGGCCAGGGCGGCGATGAGCGCCACGGCGAGGAGCCCCAGGGCGGGTAGCGGGTCGCCGGGCTGGCTGAGATCGCCCATGAGCCAGAAGAGCATGCCGTGGACCTGGCGCTCCCCGGCCACGGCCAGGAGGAAGCTGATCACCGCTCCCCAGCCGGCGGCGACCACCACGCCGGTGAGCAGCAGCCGGTCGCCGCCGCCCCCGGCGGCCCGGGCCAGGGCGAAGACCAGCAGCATGGAGGCCAGCGCCCCGACGAAGGCGGCCGGGGCCACCAGGGCGCCGGCCGCGCCGATAACCATGGTGCCCAGGGCGGCCACGGCGGCGCCGCCGGAGATCCCGAGGACGTAGGGGTCGGCCAGGGGGTTGCGCAGCAGGACCTGCATGAGCGCCCCGGCCAGGGCGAGCAGCCCGCCCACGGCGAAGGCCGCCAGGGCGCGCGGCAGGCGCAGATCCAGGACCACCCGGGCGGCGGTGCCGGTCTCGTCGCCGGTGAGCGCGGCCCACACCGAGGCCGGCGGGATGGCCAGGCTGCCGATGCCCAGGCTCGCCGCCAGGGCGGCGACGGCCAGGAGCCCCAGCAGGGCCAGTCGGAGGCTCATCCGTCGGCCTCGTCCAGGGGCTGGAGGCGGTCACCGGCGCGCAGGGTCCGGACCGGCCACTCGCGGTGGCGGGCGGTCTCGGCCAGCGCCGGGTCCGGGTCCACGGCCACCGGGTAGGTGACCTGCTCCAGCAGGGGGAGGTCGTTGCGAGAGTCGCTGTAGAAGTGGCTGTGGGCCAGGGTCTCGCCGTGCTCGGTGAGCCACTCCCGCAGACGCGTGACCTTGCCCTCCTGGAAGCAGGGGGTGCCGGCCACCTCGCCGGTGTAGCGACCCTCCACGAACTCGGGCTCCGTGGCGATGAGCGCCTCCACCCCGAACAGCTCGGCGATGGGGGCGGTGACGAAGCTGTGGGTGGCGGTAATGATCACCGGCGTGTCTCCCGCGGCCCGGTGTTCCTCCACCAGCCGCCGGGCGGCGGGGAGAACCAGCGGGTGGATGCGCTCGGCCAGGAACTCGCCCCGCCAGGCCAGGAGCCGGTCCAGCGGATAGCGGGTCAGCGGCTCCAGGGCGAAGCGGAGGAAGGCGAAGATATCCAGGGTCCCGGCCTGGTACTCGGCGTAGAAGGCATCGTTGGCGCGCCGGTACTCCTCGGCGTCCACCAGGCCGCGGTCGGCGAGGAAGTTCCCCCACTCGTGGTCGCTGTCACCGGCGAGGAGGGTGTTGTCCAGGTCGAAGAGGGCCAGGGCCACGGTGCGAACTCCTGCGGGGATGAACCGTCCATTGTACTGCGGTTGGGTGGCGTGGTTCGAGTTCCGGTTTCCGGGCTTGCTCTGGCCCGCCCCGCCGCGCTTGCCGGGGGGGTGGGGGGTGTGAAAGAATCAATTGTTGGGGCAATCCGGATTCCGGTCGTTCAAGTGATTGATTCAGAAGGTTTCAGAGCCAACGTCGGGATCATCCTGACCAACGCCGCCGGCCAGGTCTTCTGGGCGCGGCGGGTGCGGCAGAATGCCTGGCAGTTTCCCCAGGGCGGGATCGGCGCGGACGAAACCCCGGAGGAGGCGATGTACCGCGAACTGGGGGAGGAGGTCGGCCTTGCCCCCGAGGATGTCATCCTCTGCGGCTGTACCGGGGACTGGCTGCACTATCGTCTGCCGCGGCGCCTGGTGCGGCGCAACCGTCAGCCCGTCTGCGTGGGCCAGAAGCAGCTCTGGTACATGTTGCGGGTCGTGGAGGAGGAGCCGCCGGTGCGTCTGGATGCCACCGACCATCCCGAATTCGATACCTGGCGCTGGGTGAACTACTGGCGCCCGGCGCGGGACGTGGTCTACTTCAAGCGGCGGGTCTACGCCCGCGCCCTCTCCGAACTGGCCGGCATGGCCCCGCGCCCGCCCGGTCCGCCCCCTCGCGATGTCCGCGCCCGGTGCCGCTGATGACGACGATGCTGGGAACCCTGCGCCGGATCGTCCAGGAGGTGAACGCCGCCCCGGACCTGCACCGCGCCCTGCAGCTCATCACCGGGCGGGTGAAGCAGGCCATGGACGTGGACGTCTGCTCGGTCTACCTGGTGGATACCGGTCGGGACGAGCTGGTCCTCATGGCCACCGAGGGGCTCAACCCGGAGAGTGTGGGCCAGGTCCAGATGGCCTTCGATCGCGGCCTGGCGGGGCTGGTGGCCGAGCGCGCGGAGCCGGCGAACATCTCCGACGCCACCCTCCATCCGCGCTACGAATACTTCCCCACCACGGGGGAGGAGCGCTATCGCGCCTTCCTGGGCGTCCCCATCATCCACCATCGCCAGGTGCTGGGGGTGCTGGTGGTCCAGCGCGGGGAGGTCTACCGCTTCGGCGAGGACGAGGTCACCTTCCTGATCACCGTCGCCTCCCAGCTCGCCGGCGGGATCGCCCACGCGGAGGCCAGCGGCGGCATCGACGGCCTGGGCGGCCACGATGCCGGGGCCGAGGCCTTCGAACACCGCCCGCTCCAGGGCCTCGCCGCCGCCCCGGGCGTGGCCATGGGCCAGGCGGTGGTGATCTATCCCGAGGCCGACCTGGAGGCGGTGCCGGACCGCCAGGCCCGGGATCCCGAGGCGGAAGAGGCGCGCTTCAACGAGGCGCTGGTGGCGGTCCGCGAGGAGGTGGAGAACCTCGCCGCCCGCATGCGCGAGCAGCTGCCGGCGGAGGACCTGGCGCTCTTCGACGCCTACCGCATGATGCTGGAGAGCGACAGCCTCGCCGGCAAGGTCATCGACCGGATCCGCACCGGTCAGTGGGCGCCGGGGGCGCTGCGCCAGACGGTGGCGGAGCACCTCCGGGTCTTCGAGGCCATGGAGGACCCCTACCTCTCCGAGCGTGCCGACGACATCCGCGACCTGGGCCGGCGGATCCTGGTCCACCTCCAGCAGCACACCCCGGCGGCCCCGGAGTATCCGGACCGGGTGGTGCTGGTGGGCGAGGATATCGCCGCCTCCCACATCGCCGAGGTGCCGCCGGACCGGCTGGCGGGCCTGGTCTCCATGCGCGGTTCGCGCAACTCCCACGCCGCCATCCTGGCGCGCGCCATGGGGATCCCGGCGGTGATGGGGCTGGACAATCTGCCGGTGGGGCGGATGGACGGTCGCGACCTCATTGCCGACGGCTACACCGGCCGGGTCTACATCGCCCCCTCCGACGAGGTGCGCAAGGAGTTCCAGCGGCTGGTGGACGAGGAGGCGGAGCTGGCCGCCGGCCTCGACCACCTGCGCGATCTCCCGGCGGAGACCGGCGACGGTTACCGCATCCCGCTGCTGGTGAATACCGGCCTGGTCTCCGACGTCTCCGCCTCGCGCCAGAGCGGGGCGGAGGGGATCGGCCTCTACCGCACCGAGTTCCCCTTCATGGTGCGCGAGCGCTTCCCCGGCGAGGAGGAACAGGCGGAGATCTACCGGGCGGTGCTGGAGGCCTTCAACCCGCGGCCGGTGACCCTGCGCACCCTGGACGTGGGCGGTGACAAGGCGCTGCCCTACTTCCCCATCGAGGAGGACAACCCCTTCCTGGGCTGGCGCGGGATCCGCATCACCCTGGACCACCCGGAGATCTTCATCACCCAGCTCCGGGCCATGCTCCGCGCCAGCGAGGGGATGTCCAACCTCCAGCTGCTGCTGCCCATGGTCAGCGGCGTGGCGGAGCTCGACGACGCCCTGGTGCTGCTGCGGCGCGCCCATCGCGAGGTGGTGGACGAGGGGCTGGATGTCGCCATGCCGAAGGTCGGCGTCATGGTGGAGGTCCCCTCCGCGGTCTATCAGGCCCGGGAGCTGGCCCAGCGCGCCGATTTCCTTTCCGTGGGGACCAACGACCTGACCCAGTACCTGCTGGCGGTGGACCGCAACAACGCCCGGGTGGCCGATCTCTATGACTCCCTCCACCCGTCGGTACTGCGAGCCATGGTCCAGATCGTCGAGGGGGCACGGGCTTATGGCCGGCCGGTCTCGGTCTGCGGCGAGATGGCCGGGGACCCGGCCGCGGTGATCCTGCTGGTGGGAATGGGCATGGATTCGCTCTCCACCAGCGTCTCCAGCCTGCCGCGGGTGAAGTGGGTCATCCGCAGCATCACCCGGGAGCGGGCATCGGCGCTGCTGGCGGAGGTCCTGAACTATGAGCAGCCCGCCGCCATTCGTCAGCGGCTGAACACCGAGATCGAGTCCCTGGGGCTGGGCGGCCTCATCCGGCCCGGGAAGTAATCGGTCGCGCCGGGCTGTTCGCGGGATTCCGGGTCGGCGCTGCGCGCCGCCCGGAATGACGGGGCTTGAAAAGGTCCCGTCGTTCCCGCGCAGGCGGGAACCTCGACAACGGAGCCCCTGCGGGCGGGTCAGGTCAGCTGCGCCAGGATCCGGAAGCCGGCCAGGTAGGTGCCCGCCGCCGAGCCCAGGGTCGCCAGCAGGAAGACCATGAGGATGCGGGTGACGCGGTTGCGCCACCAGCCGCGGGGGTGGGCGGCGTCGCTACGCAGGCGGGCGAAGTCCCCCACGCGGGGGCGGCGTACCCAGGTCTCCACGGCGGCGACCACCATGCCGGCGCCGATGGTCGGGTTCAGGGAGGTCAGCGGCGCTGCCAGGAAGGCCGTGATCACCGTCAGCGGGTGGGCCAGGGCGATGGCCGCCCCCGCCGCCGAGAGCCCGCCGTTGATGAGCACCCAGTCCGCTACCAGCTCCCAGCCCAGGGCCTGATCCCGGGAGAAGCCCACGGCGAAGCCCACCAGCACCAGGGCGACCACGACCCACGGGATCAGCTTCGGCCAGCGCGAGGGCGGCGGCACGGCCTCCAGCGCCTCCAGCTGCGGGGCGGGGTCTTCCGGTTCCGGGGCGGTCAGCTCCGCCTCCAGGATCCGGCGGATCCCCTCCAGATGGCCGGCGCCCACCACCGCCAGGATGTGTTCGTGCCCCTCCTCCAGGCCCTGGAGCAGGCGCAGGGCCATGTAACGGTCGCGCTCGGCGATGAGGGGGCCGTGGAGCTCCGACTGCTCGGCGGCGAACTCGCTGAAGGTGGCCTCGAGGACGTCGCCCTCCTTGAGCCGTTCCAGCTCCGCCTCGTCGATCTGCTCCCGGGAGAGCAGGCTGCCGCCCAGCCCGGCCAGCAGTCCCATCCGGCGCCACCAGGGCACGCCCCGGTAGACCCGGCGCAGGGTGGTGCCGATCTCACGGTCGATGAGCAGTACCGGGAGCTGATCCTCCCGGGCCCGGTTCACCGCCGCCTTCATCTCCGCCCCCGGCTCGATGCCGAGCTGTTCGGCCAGCCGCTGCTGGTAGGCGCCCAGGGCGAGGCTCGCGGCGACCATGGAGGCGCGGCCGCTGCGGATGACCTGGAAGAGGTCCATGCGCTCCAGGCTGGCCGGGTCGATGAGGCTCTGGTGGCGGCCGGGGCAGAGTTCCACGGCCACGGCATCGTAGTCGCCGGTGGCCAGGGCGGCCTCCACGGCCTCGGTACTTACCCGGGAGACGTGGGCGGTCCCCAGCAGGGTGACGCGGCGGCCATCGGGGAGGTGGATGGTGGCGGTGGGCTGCTCGCCCGGGATCTCGGTCGGCTGGTTCATGGCGACATCATACCGTCTGCGGCGCTGCTTGGCCCGGGGTCGCCCGGCGATTCACGGGAGAGGGAGCGACCATTGGCCGCGCCCGTAGCGGGTTGAATCGGACCCCGACGGGGCTCACGCTTGGCCATCATCATTCGCGGGAGACCGGTCATGCGGACCATTGAACAGGCCGACGGCACCGTCTGGGACGTGGCGGTGGGGAAGGAGTCCTACTCGGGGCTGGTGCTGCTGTTCACGCCGCGGCGCGGGGCCGGGGTCTGGCGACGGGCGATGTCGGAGTGGAGTACCCAGCCGGAGGCCGAGGATGCCCTGCGAGCGATGGAAGAGGCGAACCTCCACGGATTCCTCGAGGAGGCCGTGGAGGCCGGCCCCGGGTAGGGCCTACTGGCTCTCCTGAACCATGTAGTCCACGGCGGCGCGGACCTCGTCGTCGGAGAGGTTGGTGTAGCCGCCCTTGGCCGGCATGACGCCGTCCTCGCCCTGGAAGCCCTCGATGGCGTGCTTGTAGAGGGTGTCCATGTCCTTGGTCACCCGGTCGGCCCAGGCCTCCTTGTCTCCTACCTTGGGCGAGCCGGCTACGCCGTTGCCGTGGCAGGCGATGCAGGCCTGGTTGTAGACGCCCTTGCCGTCGGCGGCGACGGCGGTGGTAGCGGTGGCCATCCCGGCGAGGGCGATGGCGGCGACGGTCGCGGTCAGGCTTTTCATTATGCTCCCCTCTTCGGTTCCGGTGTTGTCATCGTCGTTCCGGGCTATTGCCCGGGGAACCCTCCGGTGGCTCGTAATGGACGGCGGCGATGGTCAGCTCCCGCTCCCCCTCCGGGGTACGGGCCCGGACCTCGTCCCCGGCCCGCTTCCCCAGGAGTGAGCGGGCGACGGGGGAGTCGATGCTGATCCAGCCGCGTTCGGGGTCGATCTCGTCGGGACCGACGATCCGGACGCGCTGCTCGCCGCCATCCGACTCCTCCAGGTCCACCCAGGCGCCGAAGTAGACCCCGTCGGGCTCCGGACCCTGGCGATGGACCACCTGCACTTCATCCAGACGCTTCTGCAGGTAGCGCAGCCGGCGATCGATCTCGCGCAGCCGCTTCTTGCCGTAGATGTACTCGGCGTTCTCCGAACGGTCCCCCAGGGCCGCGGCATCCGACACCTGACGGGTCACCTCGGGTCTTTCGACCCGCCAGAGATGCTCCAGTTCCTCTTGCAGGGCGCGCGCCCCTTCCAGGGTGATGTAGGCGCTTCCGCGTCGGGGACGTCCCGCCATGGCGCGCTCTCGTGCTGCCCGAGGGAGCCGGTTACCTTAGCAGCCCGGTTCGGGAAGACAACCCCGTTACCGTGAGGGGTATTCAGGCAAAGAGCGCCAGCACCTCGTCCACCGGGCGGCGATTGCTGCCCTGGCGGCTGATGGTGCGGGCCACCGGGAAGCTGTCCAGGTCGGCGCCGTGGTAGTGCTCGCGCACCACGGGGGTATCGTGGTTGGAGATCACCACCGGCACGCCGCGCCTGGCCGCCCGCCGGGCGGCGGCGGCCAGGCGGGCCTGGGCATCGTCGGCGAAGGCGCCGGGGGCGTAGGCGGTGAAGTCGGCGGTGGCCGAGAGGGGGGCGTAGGGCGGATCGCAGTAGACCACGTCGCCCGGGCGGGCGGCGTCCAGCTCCGCCTCGAAGTCGCCCACGGCCAGCTCCACGGGGCATTCCCGGGCGCGACGGGCGAAGGCGGTGAGTTCCGCCTCGGGGAAGTAGGGGCGGGCATGGCGGCCGAAGGGGACGTTGAAGCCGCCGCTGCGGTTGTACCGGCAGAGGCCGTTGTAGCCGTGGCGGTTGAGGTAGAGGAAGAGCGCCGCCCGCTCCACGGGGTCGGTCTCGGCGTTGAAGGCCGTGCGCCGCGCATAGTAGGTCGCCGCATCGTTGCCGTCGGAGAAGAGCGCCCGGGCGCGCTGGATGAAGGGCTCGCCCTCGTCCCGCACCGCCCGGAACAGGTCGATGAGGTCGGGATTGCTGTCCACCAGGCGGTAGGCCGGGTAATCGGCGGCCAGGGTCACCGCCGCCGCCCCGGCGAAGGGCTCGATGAGCCGATCCCCGGCCGGGAGCCGGGGGAGGATGCGGTCCAGGAGGCGGTGCTTGTTGCCCGCCCACTTGAGGAAGGGGCGCGGGTGGCGGCTCATGCGAGATCCCGGGCGAGGACGCGGGAGCCGCGCTGGAAGTTGTAGAGGGCGCGCCGGTCCATGGGCAGGGCATCCAGGTCCGCCGGCTCGAAACCGCGCTCCCGGAACCAGTGGCCGGTGCGGGTGGTGAGCACCACCAGCCGTTGCAGGCCCTGGCTACGGGCGCGCCGGAGGAGGTAGTCCAGCAGGCCGTCGCCCCGTCCCTGGCCGCGATAGTCCGGATCCACGGCGACACAGGCGACCTCGCCGACCCGGTCCCCGGGGAAGGCGTGCAGCGCGGCGGAGCCGATGATGGCGCCGTCGCGTTCGATGACCGCGAAGTCGTCGATGGTGGTCTCCAGCTGCTCGCGGTCGCGACGGACCAGGACCCCCTCGGCCTCCAGCGGGGCGATGAGCTCGAGGATCCCGCCGACATCGTCGATGGTAGCGGGCCGCACCCCCTCGAAGCGCTCCCGGCTGACCAGCGTCCCGGCGCCATCCCGGGTGAAGAGTTCCTCCACCAGGACCCCGTCACGCCGCCGGTCCAGCAGGTGGACGCGGTGGACCCCCGCCCGGCAGGCATCGGCCGCCGCGGTGAGGGTCCGCCGGACCTCGCCGGCGCTCTCCCCGGCCGCGACGGTGGCCTCCTCCACGGTGAGCTCCCGCGCGCCGGTACCCGCCTCGCCCTCGCCCAGGAAGATGAGCTTGTCCGCCTCCAGGGCGACGGCGGTGCGGGCGGCTACCTCCTCGGCGAAGAGGTTGAAGACCTCGCCGGTGGGGGAGTAGCCCAGGGGGCCCAGCAGGGCCATGGCGCCGGCGTCGAGGCTGGCGGTGAGGGCATCGTCGGCGATGCGGCGGACCTCGCCGGTATGGCGCAGGTCCACGCCCTCCCGGATCCCGGCCGGCCGGGCGGTGACGAAGTTGCCGGAGACCACGCGGATGGCCATCCCGGCCATGGGGGAGTGGGCCAGGCCGGTGGAGAGTCGCGCCTCGATCTCGGTGCGGACGCGGCCGGCCGCCTGGATGACGCAGGTCAGGGCCGCGCTGTCGGTGATCCGCAGGCCGCCGTGGTAGGCCGGCTCGACGCCGTGTTGGGCGAGCTGGGCCTCGATCTGGGGGCGGGCGCCGTGGACCAGGACCAGGCGGACCCCGAGGCTGTGGAGCAGGGCCAGGTCGTGGACCAGGGCGGGGAAGTCGGCATCGGCCACGGCCTCGCCGCCGAAGCAGACCACGAAGGTCCGCCCGCGGAAGGCGTTGATATACGGGGCACTATGGCGGAAGGCCTCCACGAAGCCGGGGAGGCTCGGTGCCGACTCGCCGCTCGGGGTCTCCATGGGGTCGACAGCATGCGGGGGGCCGCAAGGGGCGTCAACCGCCCGATTTGTGGCGAAAAGCGCCATCACGTAGAGTGCGCTCCCTCATTAATACCGGACGGGGGCAGGGGCGCCATGTTCGAAGTGGACGTAGTCAAGCGCGGGCCGCTCAAGGGGATGAACCCGGTAGTGACCCTGGGGGCTGCGACCGTGATGGTCCTGACCCTCCTGGCCGGAACCCTGGCCACGGAGACCCTGGCCTGGAGCCTGAAGACCATGCGGGAGATGGTGACCCCCTTCCTCGCCTGGTACTACGTGGCGCTGGTGGCCTTCCTGCTCGCCTTCGTGATCTGGCTGGGCACGGGCCGCTACAAGAACGTCCGCCTGGGCGGAGACGACGAGCGGCCGGAGTTCACCACCCTGCCCTGGCTGGCCATGCTCTTCGCCGCCGGCACGGGGGTGGGCCTGCTCTTCTGGTCCATCGCCGAGCCCATCCTCCACTTCTCCGGCAACCCCTTCGTGGAAGAGGGGGCGACCCCGGCGGCGGCCGTCGCCGCCATGCGGCTGACCTACTTCCACTGGGGGCTCACGGCGTGGGGCATCTTCGCCTCGGTGGCCATCGCCCTGGCCTACTTCGCCTACCGGCGCGGGCTGCCGCTGACCCTGCGCTCGGTCTTCTACCCCCTCATCGGCCACCGGATCCACGGGATCCCCGGCCACGCCGTGGACATCTTCGCCGTCGTGGCCACGGTGGTCGGCGTGGCCACCACCCTGGGGCTGGGGGCGCAGCAGATGGGGACCGGGCTGTCGGAGCTCTTCGGCTGGGAGCAGAGCCAGCAGTCCCAGCTCATCGTCATCGCGGTGGTGACCATCGCCGCCACCGCTTCGGTGGCCTCCGGCGTGCGCCGCGGGGTGCGGCGGCTGTCGGAGCTGAATATCTGGCTCTCCATGGTCCTGCTCGCCTTCTTCCTGGTGCTGGGGCCCACGTGGACCCTGTTCGGCTATCTCTTCCAGTCCACCGGCGAGTATCTGCAGAACTTCCTGGCCCACTCCTTCTGGACGGGGGTGGATGACCACGACAACTGGCACGCCGAGTGGACGGTCTTCTACTGGGGCTGGTGGCTGGCCTGGTCCCCCTTCGTCGGGATGTTCATCGCCCGGATCTCCCGGGGGCGGACGCTGCGCGAGTTCGTCTTCGGCGTGCTGCTGATGCCGACCATCTTCAATTTCGTCTACATCGCCGCCCTGGGCGGGACCGCCATCGAGATGGAGCTGGCCGGGAAGGACGGGATCGCCGCCGCCGTGCAGCAGGATGTCACCGTGGCCCTGTATCGGACCCTGGAGGTCCTGGCGCCCCTGGAGTGGCTGGGCGTGGCCGCCTCGGCGGTGGCGACGCTGCTCATCGCCGTCTACTTCATCACCTCGGCGGACTCCGGGACACTGGTCATCAATACCATCATGTCCAGCGGGAATCCCCATCCGCCCATGGTCCACCGGGTGATCTGGGGGCTCGCCATCGGCTTCCTCACCGCGGTGCTGGTGGTCGCCGGCGGGGTGGCCACGCTGCAGGACGCGGTCATCGCCGCCGCCCTGCCCTTCTCCTTCGTGCTCATCGTCATGACCTGGGGGATGGTCCAGGGGCTGCGCGAGGAGCGGGTGGCGCCGCGGCCCGGCCGCAAGCAGCGGCTCTCCGCCGAGCCCTGGACGGGCGCGGATACCGACGCGGAACTCTAGGGACTACAGGCCGATCCCGAGCCCGATGCCGAAGTGCCAGCTGCTCCCGGGGGAGCGGCCGTCATCGCGCCACAGATGGAGTGCCTCTACCGCCAGCTTCGGGTAGCGGTAGGTGGCCTCCCCGATGCGGCCCTCCTCGAAGCCGGTGAGGTCGCCCAGGGCGAGGACCTGCCGGCCGGCGCGGTACTCGGCCGGATCCCGGAACTCGGTGCTCACCGCGAGGAAGCGTCCACCGGGCTCGGCCCCCCGGGTCATCGGCCGACCGGAGTCATCCAGGGGCAGGGCCAGAATCTCCAGCACCGTGGTGCCGTCCTCGCGATTGTCGATCCCCAGGATCAGGCCGCCCCAGAGGAAGGTCTCGCCCACGTCCCCTTCTGTGACCGCGGCTGGCGCCGGATCACGCCGGGCCTCCCCCGTCTCGAAGGGCGGGCTGGCGCAGCCGGTTATCACGGTGGCCAGGAGGGCGGCTACCAGCAGGGGTAGCGCCGGTAGGGCCAGGTTCGATAGTGCCAGGGGTCGTACCAGGGATCGTACCAAGGGTCGCACCCTACAGGGTCGGGCCGCTGGATGCGGGGTTGCCAGAGATAGTGGTGCTGGATGACCACCCGCGGATAATCGTAGGTGTAGTCGCCGATGCGGCCCTGTACCAGGCCGTCAAGGCGTCCGACCACGGTGATCTCGTGGCCGAGGGTGAACAGTGCCGGGTCTGCCACGCCGTCCATATCGGCGACGAAGCGACCGGGACTGGCATCGGCGGATTCGGGGCGGCCACTACTCTCCAGCGGCCGCGCCAGGATCTCCAGCCGTGCCCCCTCGGCGCGATTCTCCACCGCCAGGAGCGTGCCGCCCCAGCGGACCGTTGTGCCGCGGTATTCCTCGACGTCCGCGCGCGCCTGTTCCAGCGTCGGTGCGTCCGTCGGGGGCTGGCGGATCGGCTCGGGTATCGTGGAGGCGCAACCGGCCAGCAACAGGGCGAGGACCCCGGCGAGCAACCCCTTCGATATTCCGCTTCCCGTCGGCACGACGCCTGCCCCTCGGTATACCCCACGGTCAAGCAAAGGCTACCGCGGTCGCCCCGTCAAGCCGGCGGCCGCGGCTCACTCCCCCTTGCGGCAGATATAGACCAGCGCCGGGGGCACATTGAACAGCACCAGGCGGCGGGCGATGTCGCCATAGGTGGAATCGAGATAGGGCTGAAGCTGGCGGGTGTACTGGAAGGCGACGAAGAGGCCGCCGGGCCGCAGGGCATCATGGATGGCGGTGATGAGGCCCGCCTGCTGGTTCCGCGGGAAATTGGCGAAGGGCAGTCCGGAGATGACACAGTCGGCATTCTCCAGGCCGCGGCGCTCCAGCGCGGCGTGCATGTGGAAGGCGTCGTCCTCCAGCAGTGCATCGGGATAGCGCCGCCCGAGTTCGGCTCGCATCTGCGGGTCGCTCTCGAAGGCGAGAAAGGTGGAGTCCGAGCGGCGGCGCCCCTCGATGGCCCGGGTGATGACGCCGGTGCCGGCCCCGAGCTCCACGATGGTCTCCGCCCGCGCCCAGTCCACCGGCGAGAGCATGGCCGAGACCAGCATCCGCGAACTCGGGATGATGCTCCCGACGGTAGCCGGCGAATCGAGGAACTTCTTGAGGAAGCGGGCGGAACTCTGCATGGGTCGAGCGGTTGCCGATGAGATGGGGATAGCGGGATTCTACGCCCATCGGCCGGGTATTGTCTCCCGGCAACAGTGTGAGGTGGCGCACGGAAACGGTTTCGGGTGGCTTCCAACGGGCAGGCGGGCACGGGCTTCACCGACGGGGTGGTGTCCGCTACGCTAGTCGGCTTCTGCCGTAACGCCGCCCCACCCGCGAGGGAAGAGACCATGCCCGACTATCGCTCCTGGACCACCACCCATGGCCGTAACATGGCCGGGGCCCGCGCCCTGTGGCGGGCCACGGGGATGAACGACGGCGATTTCGACAAGCCCATCATCGCCGTCGCCAACTCCTTCACCCAGTTCGTGCCCGGCCACGTCCACCTCAAGGACCTGGGGCAGATGGTGGCGCGGGAGATCGAGGCGGCCGGCGGGGTGGCCAAGGAGTTCGACACCATCGCCGTGGACGACGGCATCGCCATGGGCCACGGCGGTATGCTCTATTCCCTGCCCTCCCGGGAGATCATCGCCGACTCCGTGGAGTACATGGTCAACGCCCACTGCGCCGATGCGCTGGTCTGCATCTCCAACTGCGACAAGATCACCCCCGGCATGCTCAACGCCGCCATGCGGCTGAACATCCCGACGATCTTCGTCTCCGGCGGTCCCATGGAGTCGGGCAAGGCGGTCATCGGCGGCCAGGAGGTCCACCTGGACCTGGTGGATGCCATGGTCTCGGCGGCCAGCCCCGAGCAGTCCGACGAGGACGTGAACACCATGGAGCGCTCCGCCTGCCCCACCTGCGGCTCCTGCTCCGGGATGTTCACCGCCAACTCCATGAACTGCCTCACCGAGGCCCTGGGGCTGGCGCTGCCGGGCAACGGCTCCACCCTGGCGACCCACGCCGACCGCAAGGAGCTCTTCCTGCGCGCCGGGCGTACCATCGTGGACATGGCCCGGCGCTACTACGAGGGCGAGGACAGCTCGGTGCTGCCGCGCTCGGTGGCCCCCTTCGAGGCCTTCGAGAACGCCATGAGCCTGGACATCGCCATGGGCGGCTCCACCAATACCATCCTCCACCTGCTGGCGGCGGCCCAGGAGGGGGAGGTGCCCTTCACCATGGCCGACATCGACCGGCTCTCCCGCCGGGTGCCCAACCTCTGCAAGGTGGCCCCGGCCACCCAGCGCTACCACATGGAGGATGTCCACCGCGCCGGCGGCGTCTACGGGATCCTGGGGGAGCTGGAGCGCGGCGGCCTGCTCCACGCCAACGTCCCCACCGTCCACACCCCGACCCTGGGCGAGGCCCTGGAGCAGTGGGACATCCGGCGCACCGACGACGAGGGCGTGGCGCAGTTCTACCGCGCCGGGCCGGGCAATGTCCGCACCCAGGAGGCCTTCAGCCAGGAGCGGCGCTGGCCGGCGCTGGATACCGATCGCAGCGAGGGCTGCATTCGCGACATCGACCACGCCTACTCCACCGAGGGCGGCCTGGCGGTGCTGGAGGGCAACCTCGCCCCGCGCGGCTGCGTGGTGAAGACCGCCGGGGTGGACGAGTCCATCCTCACCTTCACCGGGCCGGCCCGGATCTTCGAGAGCCAGGAGGCCGCCGTGGAGGGGATCCTGGGGGACCGGGTGAACGCCGGCGACGTGGTCATCATCCGCTACGAGGGGCCGCGGGGCGGGCCGGGCATGCAGGAGATGCTCTACCCCACCTCCTACCTCAAGTCGCGCGGCCTCGGGAAGGACTGTGCCCTCATCACCGACGGCCGCTTCTCCGGCGGGACCTCGGGGCTGTCCATCGGCCACGTCTCCCCGGAGGCCGCCGAGGGTGGCGCCATCGGCCTGGTGGAGGAGGGCGACACCATCGAGATCGATATCCCGGCACGTTCCATCCGCATCGCCGTGGACGATGCCGAGCTGGAACGGCGTCGCCAGGCCATGAATGACCGGGGCGAGGCGGCGTGGCTGCCCGCGGTACGCCAGCGCCCGGTGAGCCAGGCCCTGCGCGCCTACGCGGCACTTACCACCTCCGCGGATCGCGGTGCGGTGCGCGACGTTGACCAGATCCGGCGGCTGTTCGGCTGAGGAGTCCGGTCGTCACGGCTCCTTCGCTTGCTCGGGCCCGCGCGGGAGGGGTATATTAATCGGGTTACGTGCCCAGAATCAGATTTATTGTGGGGGATTCCATGAAGAAGTACTTCACCTTCCAGAGCGCGCCCATGACCATCGTCGTGGCGCTCATCGTCATGTCCTGGCTGAGCTTCCTGTCCGTGGTCCTCTTCGGCGAGTTCTCCGGCCGCTACTGAGCCTCGCTCTGCCCAGCAGGGACGCGCCGCGCCATTGATCGCGGTCAATGGCACTCCCTGCCTGTGGATCTAGGGTGTAATCGAACCCTGATCCAGAGGAGGGAGCACCATGAAGTCGATCTTCACCTTCCAGAACTTCCCGGTGGCCATCATCTTCGGTCTGGTGGCCCTGGGATGGCTGAGCTTCTTCTCGGTGGTCCTCTTCGGGAGCGTCTCCTAGGGGCGGGAGAAGCCAGCGAAGAAAAAGGGGTCGTGCCTGCAGGCACGACCCCTTTTCTCATCCGGCCCTTCGAACCCGCCGTCAGGCCGCCAGCACGTCCAGCGAGCACCGGAGCTTGCCCATGGCCGCCTTCTCCAACTGTCGGATCCGCTCGGCGGAGACGCCGTACTCGTCGGCCAGGGTCTGCAGAGTGGCCTTGTCCTCGGCCAGCCAGCGCCGCTGGAGGATGTCCCGGCTGCGGTCGTCCAGTGCGGCCAGGGCGTCGCGGATCTGCTCGGTCTGGAAGGCCTCGCTTTCGGCCTCTTCCACTCGACGGGCCGGATCCTCGGAGTTGTCCTGGAGGTAGCCGGCCGGCGCCGGGGGCAGGTAGCCCTCGTCGTCGTCGACGCCGGAGTAGTCGAAGGGCGTGTCCTGGTTGGCCAGGCGCGACTCCATCTCCAGCACGGAGTCGGTGCTCACTCCCAGGTCCTCGGCCACCGATTCCACCTCTTCCCGGGTGAACCAGCCCAGCCGCTTCTTGGCATTGCGCAGGTTGAAGAAGAGCTTGCGCTGGGCCTTGGTGGTGGCCACCTTCACGATCCGCCAGTTGCGGAGGATGTACTCGTGCATCTCCGCCCGGACCCAGTGCACGGCGAAGGAGACCAGGCGGACACCGATGCCCGGGTCGAAGCGCTTCACCGCCTTCATCAGGCCGATGTTGCCCTCCTGGATGAGGTCCGCCTGGGGCAGGCCGTAGCCGTTGTAGCCACGGGCGATCCGGACCACGAAGCGCAGGTGGGAGAGCACCAGCTGGCGTGCCGCCTCCAGGTCGTTGTTGTCGTGGTAGCGCCGGGCGAGGTTGTACTCCTCGTCGGCGGTCAGCATGGGGACGGCGTTCACGCTCCGGGTGTAAGCCTCCAGACTCCCGGTGGGGATCGCGGTCTGCAGGGCTTTGTCGGGCATGGT
The DNA here is from genome assembly GCF_900112605.1 of Thiohalospira halophila DSM 15071. NCBI lineage: Bacteria > Pseudomonadati > Pseudomonadota > Gammaproteobacteria > Thiohalospirales > Thiohalospiraceae > Thiohalospira > Thiohalospira halophila. Next base: position 167,577 of record NZ_FOMJ01000005.1, on the reverse strand, counting down.
CATGCAGTCCTCCTTCTCAGTGTTGTATATACACTTATCCGTCATGTTCCCTATGACCAGCCTTGGCCGGTTCAGTTCCCATGATATTAGCAGAGCATAGTTCGGAGTGCTAAAGATGCCAGGGGCGCGGCATCGGCCTGCCCGAAAGCTGCTCAGCGGGGCGCGGTGGCGCGCAGATGGCGACCCACCTCGAACCAGGCCCCGGTCAGCCCCAGGAGGACCCCCAGACCCACCGTGGCCCCGGCAATGTCCACCGGCAGCCAGTTCAGGGTGAAGGTGCTGTCGTAGAGGGCGGCCAGGCGGTCCACCGGCGCGCGCAGCAGGACCAGGCCGGTATTGACCAGGACCACTGCGAGCAGCCCGCCGAAGAGGCCGTACCAGAGGCCCATGTAGAGGAAGGGGCGGCGGATGAAGGCGTCCGTGGCGCCGATGAGCTGGGTAATGGCGATCTCCTCCCGCCGGCTGGCGATGGCCAGGCGGATGGTGTTGCCGACGATGAGCAGTACGCCCACCCCCAGGAGCCCGAACAGCAGCAGCGCCAGGCGCTCTCCGGTGGCCAGCAGTGCCTGGAGGCGTTCCAGCCACGCCCGGTCCAGCCGCACGCGGTCGACGCCGTCCAGTTCGGCCAGGGCATCACCCAGCTCCGCGATGGCCTCCGGGGAGCCGGCCGTGGGCTGGACCACCAGGGTATGCGGGAGGGGGTTCTCCTCCAGGCTGTCCAGGACCGTGTCCAGGCCGGACTGCTCGCGGAACCGTTCCAGTGCCTCCTCCCGGGGGATGAGGCGTACGGCGATGACATCCTCCCGGCCCTCCACGCGGCCCACCAGCTCCCGGGCCTCTTCGCGATCCCGGTCGAGTCCCATGAACACGGAGATCCGGGACGCCTCGCGGTCCCAGCCGGCGGCCACCCCGCTGGCCGTCTCCACCAGGGTCTGCAGGGCGGCCGGCAGCGCCAGGGCGATGGCGATGACCGCCGCCGTGAGCAGCGAGGAGAGGGGGGCGGCGAGGAGTCGGCGGAGGCTGTCCGCCGCCTCGTCCCGGTGCTGGTCCAGCCGCCCGCGCAGGGCCTCCCGGGGCATCCCGCGGGAAGCGCCGCGGTTGGGATGGGCGCGACTCACGCCGGCACCTCCGCGCGCTCGCCCAGGAGTCGCCCCTCGCGCAGGCTCAGGGTGCGCCGCCCCAGCTGGCCGATGAGGTCCAGGTCGTGGGAGGCGATGAGGGTGGCCACGCCCACCTGATTGAACTGCTCGAACAGCCCCATGATCTCCCGGGAGAGCGCCGGGTCGAGGTTACCGGTGGGCTCGTCCGCCAGGAGCAGGTCGGGCTTGTTCACCACTGCCCGGGCGATGCCCACGCGCTGGGCCTCGCCGCCGGAGAGCGTGATGGGGTAGCGGCGCTCCTTGTCCAGCAGGCCCACCATGTCCAGGGCGGCGCGCACGCGGCGGCCCACCTCCTGGTGGCGGAAGCCGGCGATGATCAGCGGCAGGGCGACGTTGGTGTAGACGTCGCGGTCGAAGAGCAGTCGGTGGTCCTGGAAGATCACCCCGACCCGGCGGCGCAGGAAGGGGATCTGGCGTCGCCGGATCTTGGTGACATTGCGGCCGGCCACGAACATCTGCCCCTGGGAGGGGCGTTCCATGAGGGCGATGAGCTTGAGCAGAGTGGACTTGCCGGCGCCGGAGTGGCCGGTGAGGAAGGCCATCTCCCCCGCCTCCAGGGTGAGGTTGATGTCGCGCAGCGCCTCGTGGCCCTGGGGGTAGCGCTTGAAGACGTGGTGGAGCTCGACGACGGCCACGCCCGCCTACTCCTCGAAGAGGGCGTCGACGAACTCCGCCGCATCGAAGGGGCGCAGGTCCTCCGCCGACTCGCCCACGCCGATGAAGCGGATGGCGACCCCCTCCAGCTCCGCCGCCAGGGCGAAGAGGACGCCGCCCCGGGCGGTGCCGTCGAGCTTGGTCACCGTCAGCCCGGTGAGCGGGACCGACTGGTTGAACTGCCTGGCCTGGGAGAGGGCGTTCTGGCCGGTGCCGCCGTCGATGACCAGCATGGTCTCGTGGGGCGCGTCGGGCAGCTGCTTGGCGATGACCCGGCGCACCTTGGCCAGCTCCTCCATGAGGTTGTCCTGGGTATGCAGCCGGCCGGCGGTGTCGATGATGACCACGTCGGCTCCCCGGGCGCGGCCGGCCTCCACGGCGTCGTGGGCCACGGCCCCCGGATCGCCCCCCTCGGGCCCGCGGATCACCGGGACGCCGGTGCGCTCGCCCCACTCCTGGAGCTGCTCGGCGGCGGCGGCGCGGAAGGTGTCCGCCGCGCCCAGGACCACCTCGCGCCCCTCGGCGCGGTAGCGCTGGGCGAGCTTGCCGATGGTGGTGGTCTTGCCGGTGCCGTTGACTCCCACCATGAGGAGGACGAAGGGCCCCTCCTGGTCCTCGGGGAGGGTCAGTGGCCGGGCGGCCGGGGCCAGCAGAGCGGTGAGCTCCTCGCGGAGGGTGCCCACCAGGGCCTGGGGGTCGGTGAGCTCCTTGCGCGAGACCCGGCGGGTGAGGTCGTCGATGATCCGCTGGGTGGCGGTAACACCGACATCGGCGGTGAGCAGCTGGGTCTCCAGGTCCTCCAGGAGCTCGTCGTCGATCTCCTTGCGCCCGAGGACCAGCGCCCCCAGCCCCTCGGCGAGACTGGAGCGGGTCTTCGCCAGGCGCTCGCGCAGCCGGCCGAAGAGGCCGCCCTTCTTCTCCGCACCCTCGTCCTCGTCGGCGGGGGACGGTCCCGGGGCGGCGGGCTCCTCGGTTGGCTCCTCCTTCGGCTCCGGGGCGGCTTCGTCGGCGGCCTCCGCCTCCGATGCCTCCTCCGGGGCCCCTTCCGGCTGGTATTCTTCCGGGGCCTCCGGGTCGGACCCCTTTCCCTTGCGCTTTCGGAAACCGAACATGGCTCGTATGGTCACACAGTTGGGATGGCCGACGGCGTCGCCGTCACGGGCCATCATCCTAGCACTTGCCGCGCGGCGGGGATAACGCGCCGCGCGCGGAGGGACGACATGCGCTGGAACATACTCCCCAAGGGGGTCCGGGTCGGGCTCCTGGCCGGCCTGCTGGCAATGCTGCCCGCCGCCCCCGCCCTGGCCAAGGTCCACACCACCGAGCTGGAGAACGGCATGACCGTGCTGGTGGAGACCGACCGCCGGGCACCCACCGTGGTCTCCCAGGTCTGGTACGGCGTGGGCTCGAGCTACGAACCCGGCGGCATCACCGGGGTGAGCCACATCCTCGAGCACATGATGTTCAAGGGGACCGAGGAGGTGGGCCCCGGCGAGTTCTCCCGGATCATCAAGCGCCTGGGCGGCCGCGAGAACGCCTTCACCGGCCGCGACTACACCGCCTACTTCGAGCAGCTCGCCGCCGACCAGCTCGACCGCGCCCTGGAGCTGGAGGCGGATCGCATGGTCAACCTCCGGCTGGACCCGGAGGAGTTTGCCAGCGAGCGCGATGTGGTCATGGAGGAGCGGCGCCTGCGCACCGAGGACCAGCCCGCCGCCCGGCTGCGCGAGGCCTTCAACGCCACTGCCTGGATGGCCTCCCCCTACGGCCAGCCCATCATCGGCTGGATGGACGACCTGGCCAACATGGAGCTGAACGACCTCCAGGGCTGGTACGAGCGCTTCTACACCCCGGCCAACGCCACCCTGGTGGTGGTGGGTGATGTCGAGCCCGGGGCCGTCTTCGCCGCGGCCCGCCGCCACTTCGGCGACCTGGAGGGTGGCGAGGCGCCGACCATCAAGCCGCGCCGGGAGCCGGACCAGACCGGCCCCCGGGAGGTGGTGGTCCGCGTCCCCGCCCGGGTGCCGCAGGTGCGCGCGGGCTACAAGGTGCCGGCGCTGAATACCGCCGCCGAGCGGGACGACGCCTACGCCCTGGAGGTGGCCGCCGGCCTCCTGGCCGGGGGCGACAGTGCCCGCCTGCCGCGGCGGCTGGTGCGCGAACGCGAGATCGCCGCCTCTGCCTCCGCCGGCTACGGCCTCTACGACCGCATGGATACCCTGTTCACCCTCACCGGGACCCCCTCGGAGAATACCGAACCCCGGGACCTGGTAGCGGCCCTGCGCGAGGAGGCCCGCGCCCTGGCCGAGGGCGAGATCGAGGCCGACGAGCTGGAGCGGGTGAAGGCCCAGGTGGTCGCCTCCGAGGTCTACCAGCGCGACTCCCAGTTCTACAAGGCCATGCGCCGCGGCCTCACCGAGACCGTCGGGCTCGGCTGGGAGGTGGTGGACGAGTACGCCGACCGGGTGGAGGCGGTGACCGCCGAGGATGTCCGCCGGGTCGCCGAGGAGTATTTCCGCGAGGACCGGCTCACCGTCGCCATCCTGGAGCCGGAAGGGAGCGGTCCCGCGCCGCAGCAGCAGCCGTCCACCGGGGGGATGACCCATGGCAACTAGCCGACTCGTCACGGCGGCCCTGGCCGCCCTCGCCGGGCTGGCCAGCGGCGTGGCCGCCGCCCAGCCCCAGATCCAGCAGTGGGAGACCGACAACGGCGCCGAGGTCCTGTACGTCCACGCCCCGGAGCTGCCCATGGTGGACCTTCGGGTCACCTTCGCTGCCGGTAGCGCCCGGGATGGCGGGAACCCGGGCCTGGCGGCGCTGACCAGCGGCCTGCTGGATACCGGCGCCGGGGAGCGGGGCGAGGAGGCCATCGCCGACGACCTGGCGGCGGTGGGGGCGGAGCTCTCCACCTCCGCCGGCCGCGACCGCGCCTCGGTCCATCTGCGTTCGCTCACCGACCCCGAGCGGCTGGACCCGGCCCTGGCCATCCTCACCGATGTCCTGGCCCGGCCTACCTTCCCGGAGGGGGCCTTCCAGCGCGAGCGCCAGCGCACCCTGGTGGGGCTGCGGCAGGCGAAGCAGGACCCCGGGCAGGTGGCCGATCGCGCCTTCCATCGGGCGCTGTTCGGCGATCATCCCTACGCGCATCCCGTCTCCGGCACGGAGGAGTCCGTGGAGGGGCTGGCGCGCACCGATGTGGTGACCTTCCACGACCGCTACTACACCGCCGCCAATGCCGACGTCGCCATTGTCGGCGACGTGGACCGCCAGCGCGCGGAGGCCCTGGCCGAACGGGCGGTGGGCGATCTACCGCGGGGCGAAGCGGCCCCGGAGCTGCCCGAGGTGCCGGCGCTGGAGGATGCCCAACGGGTGGATGAGGCCTTCCCCTCCGCCCAGACCCACCTGCTCATCGGCCAGCCCGGCATGCGCCGCGGCGACCCCGACTACTGGCCGCTGCTGGTGGGCAACCACATCCTCGGGGGTTCCGGCTTCGGCTCCCGGATCATGGAGGCGGTGCGCGAGGAGCGCGGGCTGGCCTACAGCGCCTACAGCTACTTCCGGCCCCTGGCCCGGCGCGGGCCCTTCACCATCGGCCTGCAGACGGCCAATGCCAACGCCGACAAGGCCGAGGAGCTGGTACGCCAGCTGCTCGCCGACTTCGTCGCCGAGGGGCCGACGGCGGAGGAGCTGGAGGCGGCGAAGGCCAACCTGGTGGGCGGCTTCCCCCTGCGCATCGATACCAACTCCGACCTGCTGGGCTATCTCGCCATGATCGGCTACTACGACCTGCCCACCGACTACCTGGCGCGCTTCCGCGACCGGGTGAAGTCGGTCACTGCCGAGGAGATCCACGACGCCTTCCGCCGCCGGATCGACCCGGACCGCCTGGTCACCGTCACCGTGGGCGGGGATGAGTAGAGGCGGAATCCGGATCATCGGCGGTCGCTGGCGCGGTCGGCGGCTGGCCGTCCCGCCGGGCAAGGGGCTGCGCCCCACCCCCGACCGGGTGCGGGAGACGCTGTTCAACTGGCTCTCGCCCCGCCTAGCCGGGGCGCGCTGCCTGGATCTCTTCGCCGGCAGCGGCGCCCTGGGGCTGGAGGCCCTCTCCCGGGGTGCGACAGAGGCCGTGCTGGTGGAGCGCGCCGCCCCGGTGGCCCGCCATCTGCGCGAGCAGGTGGCCACCCTGGGGGCGGAGGGGGCGACCGTCGTCCAGTCCGACGCCCGGCGCTTCCTGGAGGGCGAGGTCGCGGCGGCCGGCGGGCCCTTCGAACTCGTCTTCCTGGACCCCCCCTTCGACAGCAACCTCCTGGACCCCGCCATGGCCGCCCTGGAGGCCGGGGGCTGGCTGGCCGAGGGGGCGGCCATCCACGTGGAGAGCCCCGGTGGCGGCGCCGAGCCGGCCTGGCCCGAGGGCTGGCAGCCCCATCGCGGGCACGTCCACGGCGAGGTGCGGTATGATCTCCTGCTCCGCGGGGGCGAGACCTCGTAATACCCCGGGCAATCCCCCGGCCAGAACCAGGAGTGCACCATGCCGGTCACCGCCGTCTATCCCGGCACCTTCGACCCCATCACCAACGGCCACGCCGAGCTCATCGGCCGCGCCGCCCGGCTCTTCGACCGGGTCATCGTCGCCGTGGCCGCCAATCCGGGGAAGCATCCCCTGTTCGACCACGCCGAGCGCATCGGCCTGGCCGAGCGGGTCCTGGCCGACCTCCCCGGCGTGGAGGTCCACGGCTTCGACAACCTCCTGGTGGACTACGTCCACCAGTGCCAGGCCCAGGTGGTGGTCCGCGGCCTTCGCGCGGTCTCTGACTTCGAGTACGAGTTCCAGCTCGCCAGCATGAACCGCCAGCTCGCCCCGGAGGTGGAGACGGTCTTCCTCACCCCCTCCGAGCGCAACACCTTCCTCTCCGCCACCCTGCTACGGGAGATCGCCACCCTGGGCGGCGATGTCAGCCCCTTTGTCCACACAGAGGTCGTGGCTGCACTGCGCCAGCGTTTGGGCTAGCATTCGACGGCATATCCAGTCAGCCGGCGCGCCGCGCCGAGGAGAGACGGCATGTCCCTGCTCATCACCGACGAGTGCATCAACTGCGACGTCTGCGAGCCCGAGTGCCCCAATGGCGCCATCTCCATGGGGGACGAGATCTACGTCATCGACCCGGAGCTGTGCACCGAGTGCGTGGGCCACTTCGACGAGCCCCAGTGCATCGAGGTCTGCCCGGTGGACTGCATCGTGGTCGATCCGGACAACCAGGAGAGCCGGGACCAGCTCCAGGCCAAGTACGAACGGCTGACCGGCTGATGCGCGCCCGGCTCCGCACCCTGGCCGGCGTCGTCCTGGCGGCGCTGGCGCTCCCGGCCCCGGCCGCCTCGGGGACGGCGGCGGTGGCCACGGCCCACCCGGTCGCCACCGAGGCCGCCTTCGAGGTCCTGGAGGCCGGGGGCAATGCCTTCGACGCCGCGGTGGCCGCCAGCGCCGCCCTGGGCGTGGCCGAGCCCTACAGTTCCGGGATCGGCGGCGGCGGCTTCTGGCTCCTGGACCCCGCCGAGGGCGAGGCGGTCATGGTCGACGGCCGGGAAGCGGCGCCGGCCGCCGCCACCGCCACCATGTACCAGGACGAGTCGGGGGACCTCGTCGAGGGCGCCTCCATGAACGGCCCGCTGGCCGCCGGGATCCCCGGTGCGCCGGCGGCCTGGGACCACATCGCCAGCGAGTACGGCGCCCTGTCGCTGGCGCGCAGCCTGGAGCCGGCCATCCGGACCGCCCGGGAGGGCTTCGAGGTCACGCCCCACTACCGCCGCATGGCCGGCTTCCGCCAGGAGGTGATCCAGCGCTGGCCGGCGGGGGCGGAGACCTTCCTGGCGGACGGCGAGGTCCCGGCGGAGGGGACGCTCATCCGCCAGCCGGAGCTGGCCGATACCCTCCAGGCCCTGGCCGACCAGGGACGGGATGGCTTCTACCGCGGCCCCGTGGCCGCCGCCCTGGTCGAGGGCGCCCGGGAAGCCGGCGGGGTCTGGAACGAGGCCGACCTGGCCGACTACGCGGTAGTGGAGCGCGAGCCGGTAACCCTGGAGGTGGACGGCTGGCGGATCCACGCCGCCTCCCTGCCCTCCTCCGGCGGGATGGTCCTGGGGGAGACCTTCAACATCCTCGACGGCTACGCCCCGGAGCGCGGTAGTGCCGGGACCATCCACCTCACCGTGGAGGCCCTGCGCCGCGCCTACCGCGACCGCAACGCCCACCTGGGCGATCCCGACTTCGTGGAGCCGCCGGCCCACCTGCTGGACCCGGCCTACGCCGCCGGTCTGCGCACCGGGATCCGGCGCGACCGCGCCACCCCCAGCGAGGCGCTGGCGCCGGTTCCGGCGGCCGCTGGTGGGCACCACACCAGCCATCTCTCCATCGTGGACGGCGACGGCAACCGCGTCTCCGCGACGCTCTCCATCAACTACCCCTTCGGCAGCGGCTTCGTCGCCCCGGGGACCGGCGTGGTCCTCAACAACGAGATGGACGACTTCGCCGCCAAGCCCGGCGAGCCCAACGCCTACGGCCTGGTCCAGGGCGAGGCCAACGCCGTCGAGCCGGGCAAGCGGCCGCTCTCCAGCATGACCCCGGTGGTGATGGAAAGGGGCAACGACTTCGCCGTCCTGGGCAGCCCCGGCGGCAGCCGGATCATCACCCAGGTCCTGCTCGGGATCCGGTCGGTGATGGCCGGGGACCGGGCCGGCGCCGTGGTGGAGCGGCCCCGTTACCACCACCAGTACCTGCCCGACGTGGTGGAGTACGAGCCCGGCGCCCTGAGTGCCGCGACCCGCGAGGCACTGGAGGAGCGCGGCCACGAGCTGGAAGAGGACGGCCCCTGGGGCAACATGCAGGCCATCACCGGCGGCCCCGCCGGCGTGGAGGCGGCCAGCGATCCCCGCGGCGAGGGCATGGCCGCCGTCCGTCCCGTGGCGGCCCCGTAACCCGGCGAACCAGCGGGAGGCTCTGGCGGGGCTGCGTTCGCGAGATTCCCGCCTGCGCGGGAATGACGGGGGATATCGCCTCAGGTCTGGCAGGCGGGGCAGCGGACCGTGGCCCGCTGCCCCACCCGGGAGGTGACCAGCGTCCGGCCACAGGCCGGGCAGGGCTCGCCGGCGCGGCCGTAGGCGGCCAGCTGGATCCGGAAGTAGCCGGGTGCGCCGTCGCTGCGGGTGAAGTCCCGCAGGGTGGTGCCGCCGGCCTCGATGGCCTCGGCCAGCACGGCGCGAATGGCGTCCGCCAGTCGCCGGTAGCGCTCCCGGCCGATGCGACCGGCGCCCCGGCGCGGGTCGATACCGGCCCGGAAGAGCGCCTCCGTGGCGTAGATGTTCCCCACGCCCACCACCACCTGGTTGTCCATGATGAAGGCCTTCACCGCCGCCCGCCGACCGCGGCTGGCGCGATAGAGGTAGTCGCCGTGGAAGTCCGGCCCCAGGGGCTCCGGACCCAGTTCGGCCAGGCGGGGATGGGTGGTGCCCGCCGGCTGCCAGAGGGCGGCGCCGAAGCGGCGGGGGTCGCGCAGGCGCAGGGCCTGGCCGTCTTCCAGCACCAGGTCCAGGTGGTCGTGGCGTTCCGGCGGGGTGTCGGCGGGGACCACTCGCAGGCTGCCCGACATCCCGAGATGCAGGATGAGCGTCCCCGCACCACCCGCCGGCAGCAGGAGGTACTTGGCGCGGCGTTCCACCGGCCCCAGCAGGGCGCCGCGCAGGTGATCGGCCAGGGCCGGGTCCACCGGCCAGCGCAGGCGCGGTTCCCGGACCACCAGCTCGCGCACGCGCCGCCCCTCCAGGTGGGGGGCGATGCCGCGTCGGGTGGTCTCGACCTCGGGGAGTTCGGGCACGGGCGCCTCGCGGGTGGCTCCATGGGGGCGGAGGCGGTATTGTCCCGGCCCCGGGCGTGGCTGCCAAGTCGGCAGGGCCCGTTGGCAGGGTTCTCGAGGTTCCCGCGTGCGCGGGAACGACGAGGCATTCCCTGGGGGGCATTCTCTGGCCCCCGTCATCCCGGGCGGCGCGTAGCGCCGACCCGGGACCTCGACAACAGGCCCGTACGGGCCGTCCTGGCCCCCGATGGCCAGCTATCGGGACACGCTCCAGTTGCCATCTCACGTCCGTAGAAGGTCCGATCGCGGAGCAAGGGGAAGCGAAAGATGAAACGGCTCGGCGTGGATACCGGCGGCACCTTCACCGACCTGGTCCTGGTGGACGAGGGCGGAGCGGTGCGCACCCGCAAGGTCCTCTCCACCCCGGAGGCGCCGGAGCGGGCCATCCTCGCCGGCATGGCCGATCTCGGCCTGGACCCCGCCGATCCCGGGCTGGAGGTTATCCACGGGACGACGGTGGCGACCAACGCCGTCCTGGAGGGGCGGGGGGCGCGCACGGTCCTCATTACCAACCGCGGCTTCGCCGATCTGCTGACCATCGGCCGCCAGGCGCGTGCCGACCTCTACGACCTCCAGCCCCCGGCGAAGGAGCCACCGGTCCCCGCGGAACTCTGCCTGGAGGTGGGCGGGCGCATCGGCCCCGAGGGCGAGACGGTCGCCCCCCTGGAGGAGGCGGAACTCGCCGGGCTGGCCCACCGGGTCGCGGCCCTGGAGCCGGAGGCCGTGGCCATCAATCGACTCTTCTCCTTCCAGGCGCCGGAGGAGGAGGCGCGCATCGCCGGGGCCCTGCCGCCCGGCCCCTTTGTCAGCCGCTCGTCGGCGGTGCTCGCCGAGATCCGGGAGTATGAGCGCGGGGTCGCCACCTGGCTCAACGCCCGGCTGGGGCCGGTGGTCCAGGGCTACCTGGACCGGCTGGCGGCGGCACTGCCGGGGCCGCGCATCGCGGTGATGCAGAGCCACGCCGGTACCTGCGATATCGCCACCGCCGGGGAGGGGGCGGTCCGGCTGCTCCTCTCCGGCCCCGCGGGCGGGCTCGCGGCGGCCGCGCGAACCGGCGGGGATGAGCGCCAGCTCACCTTCGACATGGGGGGAACCTCCACCGATGTCGCCCTGGTGGCCGGGGAGCCGCGGATTACCACCGAGGGCCATATCGGGCCCTGGCCGGTGGCGGTGCCCCAGGTGGAGATGCATACCATCGGTGCCGGTGGCGGCTCCATCGCCAGCCTGGACGCGGGCGGCCTGCTCCGCGTGGGGCCGGCCTCCGCAGGCGCCGACCCGGGGCCGGCCTGCTACGGCCGGGGCGGGACCGAGCCCACGGTGACCGACGCCAACGTGGTCCTGGGCCGACTGCCGTCCGAGGTGGCCCTGGGCGGTGACCTGGCGCTGGATGGCGAGGCGGCCCGCGCGGCCGTGGGGCGCCTGGGCGCGGCCATGGGACGCGACCCGGAGGCCGCGGCCGAGGGGATCCTGGCGGTGGCGTGCGAGCGCATGGCCGAGGCGCTGCGAGTGGTCGCGGTCCAGCGGGGGGAGGACCCGGCGGCGCTGACGCTGACCAGCTTCGGCGGGGCCGGGGGGCTCCACGTCTGCGAGGTGGCCGAGCGCCTGGGGATGACTCGCGCCCGCGTGCCCGCGCGGGCGGGGCTCTTCTCCGCCGTGGGCATGCTCGTGGCCCCCTGGTCCCGGGTCTTCTCCCGCAGTCGGCGAGAGGCGCTGGCCGGCGCCGGGGCGGCAGCGGTGGTGTCGCTACTGGCTGCTCTGCACACCGAGGGCGAGGCGGCCTATCGTGCCGATGGCGGGGATCCGGCGCGGCTGGTGGCCGAGCCCCGCGTGGAGCTGCGCTATACCGGGCAGTCTCACGCCCTGGCGGTGGACTGGACCGGTGACCCGGCCACGGCGGAGGCCGCCTTCCATGCGGCCCATCGTCGGCTCTACGGCCACGCGCTGGAACTGCCGGTGGAACTGGTCACGGTCCGGCTGCAACTACGCGGGCCGCTGCCGGCGCTACCACCGGCCGAGGCGGCAGCCGGTGAGGAGGCGGAGCCGGAGGCCCGGGTCGGGGTTCACGGCATCGCGACGCCCGTGCCGCTCTTCCGGCGGGATTCCCTGCTCCCGGGGCGGCACGTAACGGGCCCGGCGCTGGTGGTGGATGAGGCCACCACCGTCTGGGTGGCGCCGGGCTGGGAAGCAGAGGCGGCGGGCGGAGAGCTGCGCCTCTCCCGGTAGCGATGGGTCAGGCGACGATCTCGCGCATGAGGTCGTCGGCCCACTGGACCGCCTCCAGGTAGGCATCCCGGACCGAGCCCGGGGCGATGCCGCAGGTATTGTTCTCCACCGCTGCCCAGTCTCCCTGTTCGTAGGCCAGGACGCAGTCCAGTACCGCCCCCGGGATACCACCGCGCTCCAGCAGGGCCCGGGCCACCGGCTGGCTCAGGGGCAGCTGCTCCAGGACTGCCTCCAGCGGCTGGTCCAGCAGGGCGTCCAGGGTGGAGAAGAGCCCCACGGTGAAATAGAGGTCGCTACTGGTATTCGGGTCCACCGTCGCGCCCAGGTTCTGACAGAGGCGGGCGCGGATCACGGCGGTGCGTACCAGCTCCGTGGGCTTGTCCTCCACAGAGGAGAGGGTGAGCAGGGTGGCCCAGTTACGCACGGCGTCCAGCCCCAGCAGCATCAGGGCCCGGCCGACGCTGTCCACCTCCCGGCGGAGGTTGAAGTAGGCGGAGTTGATGAGTCGCAGCAGCCGGTAGGAGAGGGTGACATCCCGGCTGATGAGCCGCTCCAGGGTGGACAGCTCCACATCCGGATCCTGCAGGGCGGAGAGGAGTTCGGCGATGGCCACGCGGTTAGTGGGGAGGTGGTTGCCCCGGACCACCTCCGGCCGGCAGAAGAAGAAGCCCTGGAAGAGATCGAAGCCCAGCTCCCGGCAGTGGTGGAATTCCTGGTGGGTCTCCACCTTCTCCGCCAGCAGGCGGGTGCCGTTACCGGACAGGCGTTCTACGTGCTTCTCCAGCTCGCCGTCGCCGAGCTGCATCAGGTCGATCTTGATGATGTCGGCCTGCCGGACCAGCGGCTCCAGATGGGGCTGGTAGACAAAATCGTCCAGGGCAATGGTATAGCCCCGGGCGCGGAGGTTGGCCACGGCGTTGACGATCTCGTCGGTGACCGGGGTGTCCTCCAGGAGTTCCAGCACCAGCTGCCCCTCGGTGGTCGGCAGCGGGTACTCCCCCAGGAGGAAGGAGGGCGTGAGGTTCACGAAGGCGCGGTGGCGGCCGACGATCTCATCGACACCGATCTCCACGAAGGTGTTGTAGAGGACTTCGCTGGTAGCCCGGTCACCGTCGGTGACCCCGGCCTCGGTCTCGCTTCGCCCGCGGAACAGGAGCTCGTAGGCGTAGACATCCATGTTCCGGCGGTAGATGGGCTGGCGCCCTACGAGGATATCATTGGCCATCGATCTTCCTTGTGCACCAGTCAGACCCCCTCGGGAGCGTGTGGACTTGCTTGTCGATAGCATGATAAACGAGATGGGTGCCGGGTGGTGGCCAGGATCGAACCACCCGCATTCGGTGACGCGACCATCGGGGCTGCGTTACCGTGGCAACCTGCCATACTTGGTAAGTCATCCTGAAGGTAGCAGCATCTCCCATGTGGAACGGTATTCTCGGTAGTCTCCCCTGGTGGGGTTACATCCTCATCGTCCTGGCCGCGACGCATATCACCATCGTCTCGGTCACGGTCTTCCTCCATCGGCACCAGGCGCACCGCGCCCTGGAGCTCCACCCGGTCGTGAGCCACTTCTTCCGCTTCTGGCTGTGGCTGACCACGGGCATGGTGACCCGGGAGTGGGTAGCCATCCATCGTAAGCACCACGCCAAGGTCGAGGGGCCGGAGGATCCGCACAGCCCCCAGGTCTACGGGATTCGTAAGGTCCTGCTGGAGGGCGCGGAACTGTATCGCGCCGAGGCCGAGGAGGAGGCGACCCTGGACCGCTACGGCAAGGGCACGCCGGATGACTGGATGGAGCGCAACGTCTACCAGCGCTTCACCATGGGGGGCATCAGCCTGATGCTCGTCCTGAACCTGGTGCTGTTCGGCCCCATCGGCCTCTCCATCTGGGGCGTGCAGATGCTCTGGATCCCCTTCTGGGCGGCCGGGGTCATCAACGGGGCCGGCCACTACTGGGGTTATCGCAACCACGCCTCGCCGGATACCTCCACCAATATCGTGCCGTGGGGGATCATCATCGGGGGCGAGGAGCTGCACAATAATCACCACGCCCATGCCGGGTCGGCGAAGTTCAGCCACCGCAAGGGCGAGTTCGACATCGGCTGGCTCTACATCCGGCTCATGGAGATGGTGGGCCTGGCCCGGGTGAAGAAGGTCGCCCCGGTGCCGGAGGTGGTGGCCAAGGAGGAGGCCGACTACGAGACGGTACGCGCGGTGGTGGCCAACCGCTTCCAGGTCATGGCGCGCTACAGCAAGGACGTCATGGCCCGGGTGCTCAAGGAGGAGGAGCGGCAGACCGAGGCGTCCAGTCCGCGTCGCAGCCTGCTCCGCCGCGCCCGCGCCGTGGTTCGCCGTGAGGGTGCGCCCCCGGAGGTCACCGGAAGCAGCCAGCTGGATTCCGTGTTCCAGGACAGCGAGACGCTTCGCACCGTCCAGCAGTACAAGGAGCGGCTCCAGGCGATCTGGAAGCAGTCCGCCGCTACCCGGGAGCAGCGCCTGAATGCCCTGCGTGACTGGTGTCGGGAGGCCGAGGCCACCGGGATCGAGGCGCTCCAGGAGTTCGCCGCCCGCCTGCGCGGCTATACGCTTCCGAACTCGTCCGCCGCCTAGGCGGTGATGGTCCGGCCCCTTGGGGGCCGGGGCTACCGGGCGTTTCAACCGGACACACAAAAGGGGGCCCGCCGGCTGGCGGACCCCCTTTTTTCTACACCCCGATTCGGGAGGGGAAGCTACTTGATCTTGGCTTCCTTGTAGATTACGTGCTGCCGGATGACGGGATCGAACTTCTTGATCTCCATCTTCTCGGGCATGTTCCGCTTGTTCTTGGTCGTGGTGTAGAAGTGGCCGGTACCGGCCGACGAGACCAGACGAATCTTTTCCTGCATGTCAGCCTCCCGCGCGCCTAGACGCGCTCACCGCGCTTGCGGATATCATTGAGCACCGATTCGATGCCCTTCTTGTCGATGATGCGCATCCCCTTGGAGCTCACCCGCAGGGTGACCCAGCGGCCCTCGTTCTCCACCCAGAAACGGTGCTGGTGGAGGTTGGGCAGGAAACGCCGCTTGTTCTTGCGGTTCGAGTGGGAAACGTTGTTCCCGGTAATCGGCCGCTTGCCGGTTACCTGACAGACCTTGGACATTGGGAGCCTCCCGAATCAGTGGGCGCCGAAAGCCGGGTTTTATACCACGACTCGGGTGGCTCCTCAAGCCGAACGGGGCAAAAGTGCGGAGTGAAGCGGGGTCGGCGGTAGTGGGGACTGGTGGTGTCGGGTCATCAGGTCCTCGACGGCAGGGATGCCGTCGAGGAGCCGACATGGGTGTATGTACGGCGTACCTGATGACCCGGTACCCCCTCCCTGCACTTCGGTTTTTCTCGGCCTTCCCTTCAGTCCATCAGACCCCGCTCGGCGAACGAGACCACCTCGTCCCCGATGACGAAGTGGTCCAGCAGCCGGACGTCCACCAGCTCCAGGGCCTCCCGCAGGCGCCGGGTGAGGCTCTGGTCCGAGGTGCTGGGATCGGCCACTCCCGAGGGATGGTTGTGCGCGGCGATGACGGCCGCGGCGTTGTGGTCCAGGCAGCGGCGGACCACCTTGCGCGGGTGGACGGAGGCGCCGTTGACGGTGCCATGGAACAGCGTCTCGAAGGCCAGCACCCGGTGGCGGTTATCCAGGAAGAGGCAGGCGAAGGCCTCCTCCGGCTGGTGGCGCAGCCGGGCGGTGAGGAAGGCGCGGGTGCTCGCCGGCCCGTCCAGGGTATCCAGCGGCTCCAGGCGGGCGGCCAGGTGGCGCCGGGCCATCTCCAGCACCGCCTGGATCTGGACGAACTTGGCCTCGCCCAGGCCGCGGTGGCCGCAGAAGGTGGCGCGGTCGGCCTCCAGCAGGGGGCGGAGGCCGTCGAAGGCGGTGAGCAGCTCGCGGCCTAGGTCCACGGCGGAGGTGCCGGCGACCCCGGTGCGCAGGAAGATGGCCAGCAGCTCGGCATCGGAGAGGGCCTCCGGTCCCTGCTCCAGCAGGCGCTCGCGCGGACGTTCCCCTTCGGGCCAGTGACGGATGGACACGGGGCTCCCTCCCCAATGGTGGCGATCGCCTCCCTGCGATCGACCAAAAGGCTGCCACGGGCCCCGGGCCACGGCAACCCGGCCTTCTGGTAGACTCCGCGCCATGGGCGATCTCGAAGGACGCAGGGTGCTGGTGGGCGTGGGCGGTGGTATCGCCGCCTACAAGGTCGTGGAGGCCGTGCGCGGCCTGCGCGCGGCCGGGGCCGAGGTTCGGGTGATGATGAGCGAGGCGGCCACCGCCTTCATCACGCCGCTGACCCTGCAGGCGGTCTCCGGCCATCCCGTGCGGCAGCAGCTGCTGGACCCGGAGGCCGAGGCCGGCATGGACCACATCGAGCTGGCTCGCTGGCCCGAGGCCATCCTCCTCGCACCGGCCGGTGCCGACCGCCTGGCGCGCCTGGCCGTCGGCCGGGCCGACGACCTTATCGGCGCCGTCTGCCTGGCCACCACCGCGCCCCTGCTCGCAGCGCCGGCCATGAACCACCGGATGTGGGCGCATCCCGCCACCCAGCGCAACGTCGAGCAGCTCGGCGCCGACGGCGTCCAGCTGCTGGGGCCGGCCAGCGGCGACCAGGCCTGTGGCGAGAACGGCCCCGGCCGCATGGTGGAACCGACGGAGCTGGTGGCCGCGGTGACCGAGGCCCTGGGCAGCCGCAGCCTCACCGGCCGCTGCGTCATGGTCACCGCCGGCCCCACCCGGGAGCCGGTGGACCCGGTGCGTTACCTGGGCAATCGCTCCTCCGGCAAGACCGGCTTCGCCATCGCTGCCGCCGCCCGCCGGGCCGGCGCGCGGGTGATCCTGGTGGCCGGTCCGGTGAATCTGGCCACCCCCCCCGGGGTGGAACGGGTGGACGTGCAGACCGCCGAGGAGATGCGCTACGCCGTCCACGCCTGGGTGGGGGCGTGCGACCTCTTCGTCGGGACCGCCGCCGTGGCCGACTACCGCCCGGCGGAGCCGGCGGCGGGGAAGGTCAAGCGCGACGGCGAGGGGCGAACCCTCTCGCTGGTGCCCAATCCCGACATCCTCGCCGAGGTGGCCGCCCGGCCGAAGCCGCCGCTGACCATGGGCTTCGCCGCCGAGACCGGGGACGTGGAGGCCAACGCGCGGGCCAAGCTCGCCAGCAAGGGCATCGACCTCGTGGTGGCCAACGAGGTGGGCGAGGGCAAGGGCTTTGATACCGACGACAATACCGTCACCGTCCTCTGGGAGGGCGGGAGGCGCCGGCTGGGGCCGGCGCCCAAGACGGAGCTGGCGCGGGAGCTGGTGGCGCTGGCCGCCGCCCGGCTGGACGGCACACTACAGGGGGGATGACGATGCAGCGGATCGAGGTGAAGCGGCTGGACCCGCGGCTGGGGGAGAGTATCCCCCTGCCGGAGCAGGCCACCGCGGGCAGCGCCGGCATGGACCTGCGCGCCTGCCTGGACGAGCCCCTGATCCTGGAGCCGGGGCAGACGGAACTCCTCTCCACCGGGCTGGCCATCCACATCGGCGACCCCGGGCTGGCCGCGATGATCCTCCCCCGATCCGGCCTGGGCCATAAACACGGCATCGTCCTGGGCAACCTCGTGGGGCTCATCGACTCCGACTACCAGGGCGAACTCATGGTCTCCTGCTGGAACCGCGGGCAGACGCCCTTCACCATCGAGGTGGGCGAGCGCATCGCCCAGCTCGTCTTCGTCCCCGTGGTGGCCGCGGAGCTGACGATGGTGGATTCCTTCGAGACCAGTGACCGGGCCGAGGGCGGCTTCGGCCACACCGGACGGGGCTGACATGACCGTCGCCGGCCCCGAGCACCTGCCGGCCGCGGAACTCTTTCGCACCTACGATATCCGCGGCGCTGCCGCCGATCTCGCCGAAGGCGATGCCGCCTGGTGGCTGGGGCGCGCCATCGCCACCGTGGCCGCCGAGAGTGCGCCGGGGCCCGTGGCGCTGGGACGCGACGGCCGCCTCTCCAGCCCGGCCATCGCCGCCGCCGTCGCCGACGGCCTGCGGGCCGGGGGTGCCAATGTTATCGACCTCGGGGCGATTCCCACCCCGCTGCTCTACTACGGTGCCTGGCGGCTGGCCCGCGGCAACGGCGTCATGGTCACCGCCAGCCACAACCCCCCGGCGGATAACGGCCTGAAGATCGTCCTGGGTCGGCGCACCCTCTTCGGCGACGGCATCCGCGACCTGCGCCATCGGCTGCAGGAGGGGGCCCTTACCCGCGGCGACGGGAGCTACCGCACGGCCGACATCCTCGCCGACTACCGTTCCCGCATCGCCGAGGACATCCGGCTGGAGCGACCGCTGGAGGTGGTGGTGGATGCCGGCAACGGCATCGCCGGGCCGGCGGCGGTGGCGGTGCTCGAGGCACTGGGCGCCCGGGTCCACCCCCTCCACTGCGAGCCCGACGGCCACTTCCCCCACCACCACCCCGATCCCAGCCGCCCGGAGAACCTCGCCGACCTGGCCGAGGCCGTGCGTCATCAGGGCGCCGACCTGGGGCTCGCCTTCGACGGCGACGGCGACCGCCTGGGCGTGGTGGACGAACAGGGGCGGATGGTCTGGCCGGACCGGCTGCTGGCGCTCTTCCTCCCGGAGGTCCTGGCGGCCCGGCCGGGGGCGGCGGTGCTCTTCGACGTGAAATCCACCGGGGCGCTCTTCTCGGCCATCACGGAGGCCGGCGGCCGACCGGTGATGACGCCCTCCGGCCACTCCCTCATCCGTGCCCGGATGGAGGCGGAGGGGGCGGTGCTCGCCGGGGAGCTCACCGGCCACCTATTCCTGGCGGATCGCTGGTTCGGTTTCGATGATGCCCTCTACGCCGCCGCCCGGATCCTGGAGCTGGTCGCCCGGGCGCCGACTACCGCCGACGCCCTGGGCGAGCCCGGCGATTGCGTGGCCACGCCGGAGATCCATCTGCCAGTGGCGCGGGCCCACGGCCAGACGGTGATCGCTGCCCTGCAGGCGATGACCCCGCCCCCCGGGGCCGCAGCCACCACCGTGGACGGCCTGCGCCTGGACTTCCCCCGCGGCTGGGGGCTCATCCGCCTCTCCAACACCGCCGACGCCCTGGTGCTGCGCTTCGAGGCCGCCGACGTCGGCGAGCTGGCGGCCCAGCGCGAGCAGCTGCGGCGGATGCTGGCCGAGGTGGACCCGGCGCTGGCCGGGGCCCTGGCGGGCGCCACGCTGCTGGGTGGCATGAGTTAGTTAATGCTTGCTACCCTCTGGACCCAGATAAAACAAGGCACCCACAAGGCAAACGCCCCATGAGTCTCGACCCGTCCCAGGCGATGAACGTCGCCCACGTCCTCACCGAGGCCCTGCCCTACATCCGGCGCTTCACCGGCCGCACCGTCGTGGTCAAGTACGGCGGCAACGCCATGGTGGACGAGCGCCTCAAGCAGGGCTTCGCCCGGGACATCGTCCTGATGAAGCTGGTGGGGATGAACCCCATCGTCGTCCACGGCGGCGGCCCCCAGATCGGCGAACACCTCGCCCGCATGGGCAAGGAGAGCGAATTCGTCGAGGGCATGCGCGTCACCGACGCCGAGACCATGGACGTCGTCCAGATGGTCCTCGGCGGCCTGGTGAACAAGGAGATCGTCCGCCTGCTCAACCAGCACGGCGGCTGTGCCGTGGGCCTCACCGGCAAGGATGGCGAGATGATCCGGGCGCGCAAGCTCACCTTTACCCGCTCCAATCCGGAGCTGCAGGAGCCGGAGATCATCGACGTCGGCCACGTGGGGGAGGTGGAGTCCATCGACGCCTCGGTCCTCCACATGCTCGCCGAGGACGACTTCATCCCGGTCATCGCTCCCATCGGGGTGGGCGAGGACGGCGCCGCCTACAACATCAACGCCGATCTCGTCGCCGGCCGCATCGCCGAGGTGCTGGAGGCGGAGAAGCTGATGCTGCTCACCAACACCCCCGGCGTTCTGGATCCCGAGGGCAATCTCCTCACCGGCCTCACTGCCGGCGAGGTGGATGATCTCATCGCCGACGGCACCATCGCTGGCGGCATGCTGCCCAAGATCCGCTGCGCCCTGGACGCGGTGGCCGGCGGCGTGAAGGCGGCGCACATCGTCGACGGCCGCGTGGAGCACGCGGTCCTGCTGGAGATATTTACCGACGAGGGCGTGGGCACCCTCATCCGCGGAGGTCGCCATGAGTGAGGAGCAGACCGGTTCATCCCAGCGTGGCAACCGGCGCCAGGAGATCCTGGAGACCCTGGCCCGGATCCTGGAGGAGCAGCCGGGGGAGCGGATCACCACCGCCGGCCTGGCCCGGGCGGTAGGCGTCTCCGAGGCGGCGCTCTACCGCCACTTCCCCAGCAAGGGGAAGATGTTCGAGGCGCTCATCGAGTTCGCCGAGGAGGCCGTCTTCGGCCTCATCAACCGCATCCTGGAGGAGCACGACGACCCCGCCGACCGCTGTGAGCGGATCATGGGCGTGCTCCTGGGCTTTGCCCAGCGCAACCCCGGCATCACGCGGGTACTCCTGGGCGAGGCCCTGGTGGGCGAGGTAGAGCGGCTGCGCCAGCGGGTGGACGGCTTCTACGACCGGCTGGAGACGCGCTTCAAGCAGATCCTGCGCGAGGGGGAGGGCACCGGCCACCTGCCGGTGGGCAGCCCCGCCACCGCCTCGGCCAACCTCCTGGTCTCCGTGGCCGAGGGCCGCATGCGGCAGTTCCTGCGCAGCGGCTTCCAGCGCCAGCCCCTGGAGCACTGGGAGCAGCAGTGGGGCCTGCTGGCCGTCGCCCTCTTTCCGAACCGTCAGTAGTGGCAGACGCTGTCACGTCAGCGGTGCCAGGGAGGGCAGCCACCCCGGGGATAGCGCCAGGCCGGCACCCGAACGACGGCGTGTGGCGAGTTGGCACGAAGATTGTATAATGGAAGGCAGTGATGGGTGGCCTCCCTTTCCTCGGGGGAGGCCCACAGCCTCCCATCCGATGCTCCTCCATCGAGGCAGATTGGCCCGGCCCGCACAGCGGCCCGGGCCATTTTTTTGGTTCATCGCCCATTTCCCAGGTATTAGGGGTCAGGTCTTGTGTGTGGTGTATGGGGCGAAGAAAAGCCGCCCGGTGGGCGGCTCTGGCGGGGTTCAGGGCTTGAGAAGGGGCAGGTAGAGGGTCTGGCGGCCCCGCTGGACCAGGACCGGGATTCGGCTCCCCGATTCCACCTCAGCGAGGAGTTCGGCCGCCATTCCGGGGCCGCGGACCGTCTCATTACCCAGCTTGAGCAGCACGTCCCCGGGGCGCAGGCCCGATTCTTGTGCAGGCCCCTCCTGCATGCCCTTGATGAGGGCACCGCCCTCCTCGGGCAGGGGGCGCTGCTGGCGGAGCTGCTCCGGTACCGGGGCGAGGAGCATGCCCAGGGCGCTGGTCGGCTCCGCGCCGGAGGAGGAGGGCTGGCTCCGGGCCTCCCGGAGCGAACCCAGGGTCACGGTCTTCTCCAGCTCCTCGCCGATGCGCAGGATGGTCAGCTCGGCCTCGCTACCGGGGTCCAGGGCGCCGATGAGGGGCGGGATGTCGCCGGCCTCGGCGACGGATTCCCCGTTCACCGCGAGGATGATGTCCCCGGAATCCAGGCCGGCCTCATCCGCCGGCGAGTCGGGGCGGACGCGGTTGATGAGCCCGCCACGGGCACTCTCCAGCCCCATGGAGTCCGCCAGCTCGCGGTTGATGTCCTGGACCCCCACGCCGAGATAGCCATGGGAGACATCGCCGTTCTCCTGGATCTCCTGGATGACCTCCCGGGCCACGTCGCTGGGGATGGCGAAGGAGAGCCCCATGAAGCCGCCGGAGCGGGAGTAGATCTGGGCATTCACCCCCACGACTTCGCCGTCGAGGTTGAACAGCGGCCCGCCGGAGCTGCCGGGATTGATGGCCACGTCGGTCTGGAGGAAGGGGACGTAGCCCCCCGCCTTGCCGGGGATACTGCGCCCTTCGGCGCTGATGATCCCCGAGGTGACGCTGTGCTCGAAGCCGAAGGGCGAGCCCATGGCCAGCACGTGCTGACCCACCTGCACGGGATCCGAGTCCCACTCCACCGTGGGCAGCCCCTCGGCATCCACCTTGAGCAGGGCCAGGTCGGTGGCCATGTCCTGGCCGACGACGGTTGCCTCCAGCTGACGCTGATCGGCGAGCTGGACCATCACCTCGCTGGCGTCCTTGATGACGTGGGCGTTGGTGACGATGTGGCCGTCGGCGGAGACGATGAAGCCGGAGCCCAGGGAGCGGACCTTGCGCTCCGGTCCGCCGCCCGGTCCACCTCCGGGGCCACCAAAGAAGCGCTCGAAGAACTCCTCGAAGGGCGTGCCCTTGAACCGCTCCGGGATCTGCGGGCCGCCCGCCCCGGCCTGGCGGGTGGTGCTGATGTTCACCACCGCCTCGCGGTGCTCTTCCACGATGCCGGTGAAGTCGGGCAGGGCGCGGGGCTGCTGCGCGGCGGTTTCGGTATCGGGGGTGTTGTCTCCACTGGTCTCGGTGGAGGAGCCCGAGTCGGCACAGGCCGTGGTGGCCAGGCCGGCGAGGCCGAGTAACAGGCCGCGCCAGGCGCTGGCGGTGCGAAGGGTCGGCATGGTGGCGATGTCCTCCCTGGGCGGGATGGCAAGATGCGATCGCCGGATCGACCGGGATCGACGCCTTTCGTCAGCCCGAGGAGACACGAGTTCCCGGGCCGGCCGCCATCTGGGAGCGACCGGCCGGGGATTCAAGGGGAGTGGGTCAGGCGCCGTAGCGCTCCCGGTAGTCCGCCACGGCCTGGTGCCAGGGGGCTACCTCCGGGCGGGCGGCGACGAACTCCAGCAGCTCGTCCAGCCCGGCGATGGGGATGATCTTCAGGTCCAGCTCGTCGGCCAGCTCGTCCACGGCCGCGCGCTCTCCCTGACCGCGCTCGCGGCGGTCCAGGGCGATGGCGACGCCGGCCGGACGGGCGCCGACCGCGCGCAGGATCTCCACCGACTCGCGCACCGAGGTCCCGGCGGAGACGACATCATCGATGATGACCGTCTCGCCCACCGGACGGGCCCCCACCAGCTGACCACCCTCGCCGTGGTCCTTGGCCTCCTTGCGGTTGAAGGCCCAGGGCAGGTCGAGGTCGTGGTGGTCGGCCAGGGCGACGGCGGTGGTGGAGACCAGCGGGATCCCCTTGTAGGCGGGGCCGAAGAGGCTGTCCACCCGGATCCCCGACTCCACGATGGCGCGGGCGTAGAAACGCCCCAGGGCCGCCAGGTGGCTGCCGCGGTCGAACAGGCCGCTGTTGAAGAAGTAGGGGCTCACTCGCCCCGACTTCAGGGTGAACTCCCCGAAGCGCAGGACGCCGCACTCCAGGGCCAGGTCGAAGAATTCGCGCTGATAGTCTTCCATGGGCGAATTCTACCGTCCCCGGGCTCGCCGGTCATCCGGGCCCTCAGCTGGCGATGGCCGCCCGGGTGGGCTCGGGAGCGGCGCTGCCCAGCATGCCGTGGAGCCGCTTCAGCGCCCGGATCTGGAGCTGGCGGACGCGCTCCCGGGTGAGGCCGACCTCGCGGCCCACCTCTTCCAGGGTGGCCGACTCGCCGGTATCCAGGCCGAAGCGCAGGCGCAGCACCTGCCGCTCGCGGGCGTCGAGCTGGTCCAGCCAGTGGTCCAGGTCGGCGGCCCGGCCGTAGTCCCCCAGCAGCTCCGCCGGGTCGTTGCCCTCGTCGGCCACGGTGTCCTTGAGCGGGGCCCCATCGCCGTCGCTGTCGCCGTAGGCGGCATCCAGGGAGACGGCGTCGGCGCTCTGCCCCATGAGGTCGCGCACCCGCTGGGGGTCGGCGTTCAGCTCCCGGGCCACGTCGTCCGGGGTCACCTCGGTACTCTGCCGCTGGGCCAGCTTGCGCACCGTGGACTGGTAGCGCGCCAGCTCCTTGGCGACGTGGACGGGGAACCGGACCGAGCGGCCCTGATTCATGATGGCCCGCTCCACCGCCTGCCGGACCCACCAGGTGGCGTAGGTGGAGAAGCGGAAGCCGCGCTCGGGGTCGAACTTCTCCACCGCCCGGATGAGGCCCAGATTGCCCTCCTCGATGAGGTCGAGCAGCGGCACGCCCCGATGGGCATAGCGGTTGGCGATCTTCACCACCAGCCGGAGGTTGGCCTGGATCATCTGCTGGCGGGCCGCCTCGTCGCCCGCCTGCACCCGCCGGCCGAGCTCGCGCTCGCTATCGGCGTCCAGCAGGGCGTGCCGGCCGATATCACGCATGTACAAGCTCTGGGTGTCGAGCTCGGTCTCCTCCGCGACGAATTCCTCGCCGGTGTCCTCCACGGTCGCCTCATCTTCCTGAATTTCGGTGAGCATGGGTCTCTCCCCAGTTGCTGTTCGGGATGTAGTGGAGTCGTCTTGCCTGTCCAACGTTCTACACAGTGTACAAGAATTACGGCCGTTGTGAACCCATAAACTTATACAATAATTGTGTAACAAAGGAGACAACTCCTCCGCATCGGACTCGCGGTGGTCGACGACCGGCCGGGCGGCTACCATGGCGGCGCGTTACCGCGGAGTCCCCATGCCCCTTCGTCCTGCCGACTGGCTTGCCACCCTCGCCATCTATCGCCACCCGCCGGTGGTGGCCATGCTCTTCCTGGGCTTCTCCGCCGGGCTGCCCTTCCTGCTGGTCTTCTCCACCCTCTCGGCGTGGCTTACCGAGGCCGGGGTCTCGCGCACCGCCATCGGCTTCTTCAGCTGGGTGGGGATCACCTACTCCATCAAGGTCATCTGGGCGCCCTTCATCGATCGGATCCGGATGCCGGTGCTGCACCGGCTCCTGGGCCACCGGCGGGGGTGGCTGCTGGTGGCCCAGCTCTGTGTCGCCGGTGGGCTGGCGGGGATGGCCGCCACCGACCCCGCGGCGCAGTTGGGGTGGGTAGCGGTCTTTGCGCTGGTGGTGGCCTTCGGCGCCGCCACCCAGGATGTGGTCATCGATGCCTTCCGCATCGAGTCGGCGGAGACCCGGCTCCAGGGCGGGATGGCAGCGGCCTACATCCTCGGTTACCGGGTGGCCCTGCTGGTGGCGGGGGCGGGGGCGCTCTACTTCGCCGCCGCCGGCGGCTGGCCCTTCGCCTACCGGATGATGGCCGCCTTCATGCTGGTGGGGATCGTGACCACCCTGGTGGTGCGCGAGCCGAAGGTCTCCGGCGGGCGCCGGGCGGTGACCCCGGAGCGGCGGGTGCGGCGCTTCCTCACCCGGACGGCGGGGCGGTCCCGCCCGATCCGCGTGGCCGGGGCGTGGTTCATGAGCGCGGTGGTGGCGCCCTTCGACGAGTTCTTCGGCCGCTTCGGCTGGCACGCCCTGACGGTGCTGGCCTTCATCGGCCTCTTCCGCATGAGCGACATCACCATGGGGGTGATGGCCAACCCCTTCTACCTGGATCTCGGCTTCACCAAGACCGAGATCGCCAACATCACCCAGATCTTCGGCTTCGCCATGACCATCCTGGGCTCGGCGCTGGGCGGGGTGGTGGTGGTCCGGCTGGGGCCCATGCGCCCGCTCTTCGTCGGTGCCATCCTGGTGGCGGCCACCAACCTGCTCTTCGCCACCATGGCCTGGGTGGGGCCGGATATCCGCTGGCTGACGGTGGTGATCAGTGCCGACAACCTCTCCGGCGGCTTCGCCGTGGCCTGCTTCATCGCCTACCTGTCGGGGCTGACCAGTAGCGCCTACACCGCTACCCAGTACGCCCTGTTCAGCTCCCTGATGACCCTGCCGGCGAAGTTCCTGGGCGGTTTCTCCGGCTGGGTGGTGGACGGCTGGGGCTACTTCGTCTTCTTCGTCTGGGCCGCGGTGGCCGGGGTGCCCGCCATCCTGCTGGCCCTCCATCTCATGCGCAGCCGCTGGTTCCAGCCGGCGGCGCCGGGCAAGGAACAGGAGTGATCACCATGGCGCAGGAGGCCAGTTACCTCGCCGCCTTCCTCGTGGGTCTCATGGGGGGCGTGCACTGCGTGGGCATGTGCGGCGGCATCGTCGGGGCGCTGACCCTGGGGCTGCCGGAGTCGATCCGCAACCGCGTGGGGGCGATGATGCCCTACCTCATCGCCTACAACGTCGGCCGGATCACCAGCTACGCCGTCGCCGGGGCGCTCATGGGCGGGGTGGGCCTCATCGCCGCCAACGCCGCCGCCCTGCGCGAGGCCCAGCTGGTGCTGCAGGTGGTGGCGGGGCTCTTCATGGTCGCCCTGGGGCTCTACCTGGGCGGCTGGTGGCAGG
The DNA here is from genome assembly GCF_900112605.1 of Thiohalospira halophila DSM 15071. Lineage (NCBI taxonomy): Bacteria > Pseudomonadati > Pseudomonadota > Gammaproteobacteria > Thiohalospirales > Thiohalospiraceae > Thiohalospira > Thiohalospira halophila. The sequence continues at coordinate 141,364 of NZ_FOMJ01000005.1, read as the reverse complement.
GGCTGGCCCAGCTGGAGCGCGCTGGCGGCGTGCTCTGGCGGCGCATCGAACCCCTGGGCCGGCGGCTCATGCCGGTGAAGACGCCGTGGCAGGCGCTGGGGCTGGGACTCATCTGGGGCTGGCTGCCCTGCGGGCTGGTCTACTCGGTCCTGGTCTGGGCCATCGCCGCCGGCGGCATGGTGGAGGGGGCGCTGCTCATGGCGAGCTTCGGTCTGGGGACGCTGCCCATGCTGCTGGGGATGGGGGTCTTCGCGGCGACCCTGGCAACCCAGGTCCGCCGGCCGCTGTGGCGGAACCTGGCCGGCGGGCTGGTGGTGCTGTTCGGGATCTGGACCGTGGGGGTCGCCGTGATGGCGCCCCCGGCGGGTACGGGCTGAGCCGGTCAGTCCACGAAGAACTGCTGGCGGAAGGAGACCGCGTGGGTCTCGCCGCTGCCATCCGGGCGGACCTCTAGCTCGAAGTCCAGGGTCTCCTCGTCACGGATGCGGAAGGTGTCCAGGTAGTAGACGGCCTTGCCCTCCTGGACCTCCCGCAGGCTCAGGTCGCGGGTCTGGCCGGCCAGGTTGCTGGCCGTCCCGGTCACCCGGGCCGTGTGCGGCTCGCCGGTGGTCCCCATGATGGGCCGCATGACTGTCACCGTGATCAGGCCGCGGGTGGGGCTGCGGGTGATGCCGTAGTTGTCCGCCACGCTGGGATGGAGATCCTCGGTGGCGATGGCGTTGTAGTGGATCACCCAGTCCCCCGCCTCGGTGCTGCGCTCGGCAGCGGCCGGGAGGGCGAAGCTGGTGGCGATGGCCAGGGCGGCGATGCGGACGAGGTGGAACATGGCTCCTCCTTCCCCTTGGGGTCTGGTGTTCCCTCACTCCGACTATAGCAGGCCGGAGCGGGTTTCGAGGCCGGCCCTTGCCGGTCAGCGCCGGCGGAAGCGGTAGAGGGCGATCTCGCCCAGGGTGTTGGGCCAGGTACGCATGAAGGGGTTGCTGCGATGGGCGGAGTTCACCGCCGTCATCTCCAGGATCTCGATCCCCATGTCCTCGCACAGCGCCTCGAAGTCGGCGAGGGTGCAGAGGTGGATGTTGGGGGTGTTGTACCACTCCCCGGGCGCTGCGGCGGCGGAGGAGACCGGCATGCGGCCGGTGAGCGCCAGCCGCAGGCGGTAGCGCCAGTAGCCCATGTTGGGGAAGGTGACAATGCCCTCCTGGCCCACGCGCATCATCTCCTCCAGCAGACGGTCGGGATAACGTACCGCCTGCAGGGTCTGGGAGAGGATGACGTAGTCGAAGGAGCCGGCGTCGAAGTCGTTGAGGCCGGCGTCCAGGTCGGACTGGATTACCGAGAGTCCCTGCCGGATACAGGCGATGACGTTGGCGTCGTCGATCTCGATGCCGTAGCCGCCGGCGCCCTTGCTGGAGCGCAGGTGGTCGAGCAGGGTGCCGTCACCGCAGCCCAGGTCCAGGACCCGGGCCCCCTCGCGGATCCAGCGGCTGATGATGGCGAGATCGGGGCGGCGGTCGATGGCGCTGGTCATGCCCCTTCCTCCAGTTCGGCCGCCACCTCGTCCATATAGGCGCGGAAGACGGCCATGTACTGCGCGATGGGCATGAGGAAGGCGTCATGCCCCTGGTGGGCCTGGACCTCGGCGTAGGCCACCGACTTGTTGCCGTCCAGCAGCGCCTTGACGATCTCCCGGGAGCGCTCCGGGGAGAAGCGCCAGTCACTGGTGAAGGAGACCACCAGGGAGCGGGCGGTTACCGGGGCCAGGGCGGCGGTCAGGTCGTCGTCGTGCTCGGCGGCCGGGTCGAAGTAGTCCAGCGCCCGGGTCATGAGCAGGTAGGTGTTGGCGTCGAAGCGGTCGACGAAGGACTGGCCCTGGTAGCGCAGGTAGGACTCCACCTGGAAGTCCACGTCGTAGCCGAAGTTGATCTGGTCGGTGCGCAGCTCCCGGCCGAACTTGGCGCGCATGGCCTCGTCGGAGAGGTAGGTGATGTGGCCGAGCATGCGCGCCAGCATCAGGCCGCGCCGCGGGAGCGTCCCCTTCTGCAGGTAGTAGCCGTCGTGGAATTCGGGGTCCGACATGATGGCCTGCCGGGCCACCTCGTTGAAGGCGATGTTCTGGGCCGACAGCCGCGGCGCGCCGGCGATGATCACCGCATGGCGAAGCCGGTCGGGGTAGTCGATGGCCCACTGCATCACCTGCATCCCGCCCAGGCTGCCGCCCACCACGGCGGCCCACTGCTCGATCCCCAGTTCATCGGCCAGGCGGGCGTGGCTGTGGACCCAGTCGCGCACGGTGACGATGGGGAAGTCCGGCCCCCAGTAGCGGCCGGTCTCCGGGTTGATGGTGTTCGGCCCGGAGGAGCCCTTGCAGCTGCCCAGGTTGTTCACGCTGACGATGAAGAACCGGTTGGTATCCAGCGGTTTGCCGGGGCCGATACAGGCCTCCCACCAGCCGGGCTTGCGGTCCTCCATGGAGTTGTAGCCGGCGGCGTGGTGGTCGCCCGACAGGGCATGGCAGACCAGGATGGCGTTGGAGCGGTCGGCATTGGGGGTGCCGTAGGTCTCGTAGACCAGCTCGTACTCGGGCAGAACCCGCCCGCAGTCGAGTTCCAGCGGCTGGTCGAAATGCAGACTCTGGGGCTGTACCAGGCCGACGGAATCGGCCGGTAGGCTCTCCGGCATGGGACCGCTGCCTCGCGGAATGAACAGCGTTTCAGTCTAAACAGCGGCCCGGATCGACGCAACGGATCCCCGACGTCCTCCCGCGCCATCCGGAACGACGGTGTTGGCCCATCCCCGTCATTCCCGCGCAGGCGGGAATCTCGCAAACGGAGCCACCAAGGCGCATCAGCCCCGGTCGGAAGACAGCCCCAGCAGCTCGGCCAGCTCGGCATCCGGCCGGGCGCCGGCGATGCGCACGCGCTTGTCCCGGCCGGACTCGCCGCTGATCAGGGTGACATCCCGCCGGTGGACGCCAAAGCGCTTCGCCAGGAAGCGGCCCAGGTGGTCGTTGGCCTTGCCCTCCACCGGCGGGGCGGTGATCCGCACCCGGATGGCGTCGCCGTGGGGGCCGACGATGGCGTCGTTCTTCGCCCGGGGCTGGACCCGGAGGGTGAGCACCAGGTCGTCACCGTCGCGCTCGACGGCGGCCACCGGTCAGCCCCGCATGAGGACCAGGCCCAGGTCCCGCACCGGCGCCACCATCAGGATGTTGAACAGCTGCAGGACGATGATGACCACCAGGGGCGAGAGGTCCAGCCCCCCCATGTCCGGCAGGATGGCCCGGGCCGGGCGCAGCAAGGGGGCAGTGAGCTCGTCCAGCAGGGCAAAGACCGGGTTGTAGCCCATGCCGCCGCCGGCGGCGATCCAGCTCAGTACCGCCGCGACGATGATGGCGATGGTCCAGACCTGGATGGCGAGGGCCAGGAGCTGGCCGATGGCCAGGACCACCAGCCCCTCGGCGGTCCAGGTGCCGCCGCCCGTGAGGCTCAGCAGCCCGAGTTCCAGGGCCTGGATGACCAGCATGGCCACCAGCGCCGCCAGGCTGACTCGCCCTACCTCCGGTAGCAGGGTACGCAGGGGGCGCAGGACCGGATCGGTGGCGCGGATGAGGAAGTGGGTCACCGGGTTGCGGGGATCGGCGCGCACCGCCTGGAGGACGGTGCGCAGGAAGAGCGCCATCAGGTAGAGCCCGAACAGGGTCTGGATCAGGAAGGCGGCGGCGTTGTTGGTGTAGGGCTCGGCCATGGCGTCAGTTTTCCCCCAGCAGGTCGGCCAGCTCGCCGGCGCGCTCGCGGGCGGCGGCGGTGGCATCATTCACGAGATCGCGCATGCCCCCGGCCTCCAGGACCTCCAGGGCGCGTTCGGTGGTGCCGCCCGGCGAGGTCACCCGCTCGCGCAGCGTCCCCGGTTCGTCCGGGCTCTCCAGGGCCATCTTGGCGGCGCCGAAGGCGGTCTGCACCGCCAGCAGCCGCGCCTGTTCCCGCTCCAGCCCAAGCTTCTCGCCGGCGCCCTCCAGCGCCTCCATGAAGGCGAAGAAGTAGGCCGGGCCACTACCGGAGATGGCGGTGATGGCGTCCAGCTTCGCCTCCTCGTCCACCCAGAGGGTCAGCCCCACCGCGCGCAGGATGGCCTCCGCTGCCTCGCGCTGCTGCTCGGTGGTATTGGCGTTGCCGAACAGTCCCGTGGCGCCGCTCTGCACCAGGGCCGGGGTGTTGGGCATGGCCCGGACCAGCGGCGTGCCCTCGCCCAGCCAGCGCTCGATGTCGGCCGCCCGCACCCCGGCGGCCACGGAGAGGAAGAGCCGGTTGCCGGGGCCGGCCAGCTCGGCCAGGCCGGTGGCCACCTCGTGGAGGAGCTGGGGCTTCACCGCCAGGACCACGACATCCGCGGTGCTGGCCACGGCGGCGTTGTCGTGGCGGGTGGCGATGCCGAACTCGGCGGTGAGCGCGCGGCAGTGCCCCTCGTCGGGATCGGCCACCATGATGTTCTCGGCGGCGACGCCGTCGGCGATGAGGCCGCCGATGAGGCTGCGCGCCATGTTGCCGCCGCCGATGAAGCCGATGGTCAGGTCCTGCATGCCGTCTCCTCCTGGTTGCGGTTCGGGTCGCCCCGGCTAGGGCCGGGGGCCGAAGATATCGGTCCCCACGCGGACGTGGGTGGCGCCCTCGGCGATGGCGGCCTCCAGGTCGCCGGACATCCCCATGGAGAGGGTGTCCAGCGCCAGTCCGCGAGCGTTCAGCTCGTCCCGCAGGCCGCGCAGGGCCGCAAAGGGCCGGCGCTGCGCCTCCGGGTCGGTCGCCCGCGCCGGGAGGGCCATGAGGCCGCGCAGCGTCAGGCCGGGCAGTTCGGCCACCGCGGCCGCCAGCTCCGGCACCTCGGCCGGGTCGGCGCCGGACTTGCTCGCCTCGCCGGAGATGTTCACCTGCAGACAGACCGGCAGCGGCCCGCGCTCCGCCGGCCGTTGCTCCGACAGCCGCCGGGCGATCTTCAGCCGGTCCACACTGTGGACCCAGTCGAAGTGCTCGGCCACCAGCCGGGTCTTGTTCGATTGCAGCGGGCCGATGAAGTGCCAGACGGCGGTGGCGTCGGCCACCTCGGCCTGCTTGGCCACCCCCTCGTCGGCGTAGCTCTCGCCGAGGTCGTGGCAGCCGGCGGCCAGCGCCTGGCGCACCGCGCTGGCCGGGTGGTACTTGCTCACCGCCAGCAGGGTGATGGTGGCCGGGTCGCGGTCGGCGGCCCGGGCCGCGGTCTCCACCCGGCGGCGCACCCTGGCCACGTCCGCGGCTACATCGCCCATCGTTGCCTCCCTCCGCCGGCCCGGTGTAGCGTAATGATACTAGTCGCCCGGAACCCGTGGCGACCATCGGCGCCAGGACGGCGCGCGCGGCCATGCCGCGACCATCAGGGAGGACCACGGCCATGGAACTGGAAGAACTCCTGGCGCTCGCCGTTCGCCAGGGCGCCTCCGATCTCCACCTCTCCGCCGGGATGCCGCCGCTGTTGCGTATCAACGGCGAGCTGCGCCGGGTGAACACCCCCGAGCTGGACGACCGCACGGTCCAGGCGCTGATCCAGGGCATCATGTCCGAGCGCCAGCGCCGCACCTACGAGGAGGAGCAGGAGCTGGACTTCGCCGTGGAGCTGGCCGGCCTGGGCCGGTTCCGCGTCAACGCCTTCCACCAGAACCGCGGCGCCGGCGCCGCCTTCCGCCACATCCCCGGCGAGATCCTGGACCTGGAACGGCTGGGGGCGCCCGGCGTCCTGCGCGAGCTGGCCACCCTGCGCACCGGCCTGGTCCTGGTTACCGGCCCCACCGGCTCCGGCAAGTCCACCACCCTGGCCGCCATGGTCGACCACAAGAACCGCAACGAGGCCGGCCACATCCTCACTATCGAGGATCCCATCGAGTTCGTCCACGATTCCCGCCGCGGGCTGGTCAATCAGCGCGAGATCCATCGCGATACGGTCGATTTCAGCGCCGCCCTGCGCTCGGCCCTGCGCGAGGACCCGGACACCATCCTGGTGGGGGAGCTGCGGGACCTGGAGACCATCCGCCTGGCGCTCACCGCCGCCGAGACCGGCCATCTGGTCTTCGGTACCCTCCACACCAGCTCCGCGGCCAAGACGGTGGATCGCATCATCGACGTCTTCCCGGCGGCGGAGAAGGACATGATCCGCTCCATGCTGGCGGAGTCCCTGCGCGGGGTGGTCGCCCAGGTCCTGCTCAAGTCCACCAGTGGTAGCCGGGTGGCGGCCCACGAGATCCTGGTGGGGACCTCGGCGGTGCGCAATCTCATCCGGGAGGACAAGATCGCCCAGATCTACTCGGTGATGCAGACCGGCCAGGCCGCCGGCATGACCACCCTGGACCAGTCCCTCCAGGGGCTGGTCGCCCAGGGCTCGGTGAATCTCGAGGAGGCGCGGCGCTTCGCCTTCTACCGGGAGGCGGTGCAGTGAAGCCGCTGGGCGACCTGGACCCCATCCTCAAGCTCATGGTGCGGCGGCAGGCGTCGGACCTTTTCGTCACTGCCGGCCTGCCCCCCAGCCTGCGGATCCAGGGGACCATCCACGCCCTCTCCCGGGAGGCGCTCTCCCCCGAGGGGACGCGCGAGACGGTGCGCGCCACCATGACCGAGGCCCAGCAGCGGGAGTTCGACATCGAGGGGGAGGCCAACTTCGCGCTCAGCCGCAGCGGCATCGGCCGCTTCCGCGTCAGCGCCTTTCGCCAGCGCGGGCAGGCGGGGATGGTGGTCCGGCGCATCGAATCGAAGGTGCCGACGCTGGAGGAGCTGGGCCTGCCGCCGGTGGTGGCCGACTGGTGCGGCCGGCGGCGGGGGCTGGTCCTGGTGGTGGGCGGGGCCGGCTCCGGCAAGTCCACCACGCTGGCGGCCATGGTGGAACACCGCAACCAGAACGGCCGGGGCCACATCCTCACGGTGGAGGATCCCATCGAGTACATGCACCGCCACGGGGCCAGCGTGGTAACCCAGCGGGAGGTGGGGCTGGATACCGACGACTACCCCACCGCGCTGCGCAACGCCCTGCGCCAGTCGCCGGACGTGGTGGTCATCGGCGAGATCCGCTCCCCGGAGGTCATGGACTACGCCCTGGGCTTCGCCGAGACCGGCCACCTCTGCCTGGCGACCCTCCACGCCACCACCGCCGATCAGGCCCTGGAGCGCATCCTCAACTTCTTCCCGGAGAAGCGCCACCGTCAGGTGCGCATGGACCTGGCCATGCACCTCCACGCCGTCCTCGCCCAGCAACTGGTCCCCACCCGGGACGAACAGGGTCGGGTGCCGGCCACCGAGGCGCTGGTGCGTAGCCCGCGCGTGGAGGACCTCATTCGCCGCGGCCACTTCGACGAGCTCAAGGAGGTCATGGCGCGCCTCAACCAGGAGGGGATGCACACCTTCGACCAGTCCCTGCTGGAGCTCCAGCGGGCGGAGACCATCACGGCAAAGATGGCCCTGGCCCACGCCGACTCGCCCCACGATCTGCGGCTGTCCATGCGGCTGGAGGGGGGCGACGAGAGCCTGGGCGAGGGGCTGGAGGTGGACGGCGAGCCGGAGTAGCTGGCTATCCCGGCTGGGGCACACCGGTAATCGGGCCTTCCACTACCGCCTCCACGGCCGCGATGGTCGCCGGCCGCCCCAGCACCACCACCGGTCGTGGCCGGCCGGCGACGGCGGTGGCGACCAGCTCCGCCAGCGTCCCCTCCCAGGCCGCCGGGTGGTCCGGCAGGGCCAGGCGGCTGGCGATCCCGCGATCCTCGAGCAGCGGCGCGGCGGCGATGAGGTGCGCCGGCAGCTCCGGGGTGAGAAAGCGCGACGGCCGGGGCGTGAAGGGGGCCTCGTCCAGGCCCAGGAGCGCCAGCCCCGGCGGTACCTCGCCGCTGGCGGCGAACAACAGCGGCGCCAGGCCGGCGGCATCGGCCACGGCCAGCCAGCTGGGTTCGGGGGCCAGCGCCTCGCCGGCCACTGCCACGGCGGTGATGGCCGACGGGACCGGGCCGGGGACGAGCACCCGCACCTCGCCGTTGCCGGCGGCCATCACGGGCAGACCGGTGCCGTCTTCCGTGGTGAGGTACTGCCCCGGCCGGGGCGCGGCCTCGGTGGTCAGCCGGATCTCGGTGAAGCCGCCGGGGTGATCGGTGCGCCCCGCCTCGGTGGCGGCGTGCATCCTAGTCCTCGGCGCGGTGGACGGTGCGGCCGTCCACCAGGGTCCGCTCCACCCGGCCGGGCAGGAACCAGTGGCCGTAGGGGGAGTTCTGGCCGCGGCTGGCGAAGGTGGACGGGTCCACCTCCCACTCCGCCTCGGGGTCGAAGAGGCAGAGGTCCGCCGCCGTGCCGGGGGTCAGGGTACCGCCGGGCAGGCCCAGGGCGCGGGCCGGGTCGCAGGTGATCCGGGCCAGGGCGGTGGGCAGGTCCAGCAGGCGGTCGCGGACCAGGCGCAGGGTCAGCCCCAGCAGGGTCTCCAGCCCGGAGATCCCGGCGGCGCTCTCGCCGAAGGGGGCGAGCTTGGCGTCGGCGTCGTGGGGCTGGTGGTCGGAGCAGATGGCCTGGACGGTGCCGTCGGCCACCGCCCGGCGCAGCAGATCGCGGTCGCGCTGGGTCCGCAGGGGCGGGCGGACGTGGTAGAGGGTGTTGAAGTCGCCGATCTCCATCTCCGTGAGATGGAGCTGGTTGATGGAGACGTTGGCGGTCACCGGCAGGCCGTCGGCCCGGGCGCGGCGGATGAGCTCCACGCCGGTGCCGCTGGAGACCTTGCAGTAGTGGGCGCGCACCCCGGTCTGCTCCACCAGCGCCAGGGTGCGGGCGATCTCTACCGTCTCCGCGGAGACGGGGATCCCCGGCAGCCCCAGCCGGCTGGCCACCTCGCCGTCGTGGGCGCAGCCCTTCTCGGCCAGCCACGGGTCCTCGGCGTGGATGAGGACGGTGAGGTCGCAGGTGGCCGCGTACTCCATGGCGCGGCGCAGGACCTGGGTGTTGGTGATCGGGTAGCGGTTGTTGGAGAAGGCGACGCAGCCGGCGCGGTGGAGATTCACCAGCTCGCTCAGGTGCTCGCCGGCCAGCCCGGCGGTGAGCGCCCCCACCGGCAGCACGCGGGCTGCACCCACGTCCTCGGCCCGCTCGATGAGCAGGCTGGCCACCGCCGGGGTGTCGATGGGCGGGTCGGTGTCCGGCGGCGCGCAGAGGGTGGTGATCCCGCCCCGGATGGCGGCGCGGGTCTCGCTGGCGATGTCGCCCTTGTATTCCTGGCCGGGCTCGCGCAGCCGCGCCTGGAGGTCCACCAGACCGGGGGCGACCAACAGGCCGGCGGCGTCGATGGTCTCGTCGGCGGCAAAGCCTTCCGGCGTCTCGTCGCCCACGGCCAGGATCCGCCCCTCGGCGAGGAAGACGTCGGTGGTGGTGTCCAGTTCGTTGGCCGGGTCGATGACCCGGCCGCCGCGGATATGGGTCCTCATGCGCGCGCCTCCCCGTCCTTGCCCGGATGCTGGCCCATGACCAGGGACATGGCGGCCATGCGCACGGCGATGCCGTGGGTGACCTGCTCCAGGATCACCGAGCGCTCGCCGTCGGCCACCTCGGAGTCGATCTCCACGCCGCGGTTGATGGGGCCGGGGTGGAGGACGATGGCGTCATCGGCGGCGCGCTCCAGCCGCTCGGCGGTAATGCCGTAGAGATGGAAGTACTCCCGCTCGCTGGGCAGCAGGGCGGCGCCCATGCGCTCGTTCTGCAGCCGCAGGACCAGGACCACGTCCACCCCGTCCAGGCCCTCGTCCAGGTCGTGGTAGATGTGCACCCCCAGCCCGCGCAGGCTCTCCGGGATCAGCGTCTTGGGGCCGATCACCCGCACCTCCGGCACGCCCAGGGTGGTCAGGGCGTGGATCTGGGAGCGCGCCACCCGGGAGTGGCCCACGTCGCCCACGATGGCCACCCGCAGGTTGTGGAACTCGCCCTTGTGGCGGCGGATGGTGAACATGTCCAGCATCGCCTGGGTGGGGTGGGCGTGGCGGCCGTCCCCCGCATTCACCACGGCGATGGAGTCGCCGACGTTGCGGGCGATGAAGTTCGCCGCCCCCGACTCCGCATGGCGCACCACGAACATGTCGCACTGCATCGCCTCCAGGTTGTGGAGCATGTCCAGCAGGCTCTCGCCCTTGCTGGTGGAGGAGGCGGAGATGTTCATGTTCAGGCTGTCGGCGGAGAGCCGCTTGGCCGCCAGCTCGAAGGTGGTGCGCGTGCGGGTGGAGGGCTCGAAGAAGAGATTGACGATGGTCTTGCCGCGCAAAAGCGGCACCTTCTTCACGTTCTGGGACGCCGCGCTGGCGAGGGACTCGGCGGTGTCCAGGATCTCGGTGAGCGTGGTCCGCGGCAGCCCCTCCACCGAGAGGAAGTGGCGCAGGCGGCCCTGGTCGTCCAGCTGAATATTGTTGCGTTTCATGCCAGGTCGTGGAGGGTGAGGGTGAGGGGGTCGGGGCCGTCGAGCTTCACCTGCCGCTGTGCGGGCAGGTCCCAGCGGGCGCCGGCGACCTCGGCGGCGATGGGCAGCTCCCGGCCGGGCCGGTCCACCAGGACCGCCAGGGCCACCGAGGCGGGCCGGCCGTAGTCGAAGATCTCGTTGAGCGCCGCGCGCACGGTGCGCCCGGTCTGCAGGACGTCGTCCACCAGCAGGATGGGGCGGTCCTCCACCGTCACCGGGAGGTGGGAGGGCTTTACCTGCGGGTGGACGCCGATGCGCGAGAAGTCGTCGCGGTAGAAGGAGATGTCCAGCGTGCCCAGCGGCTCATCCAGCCCCAGCCGGTGGTGGAGCTCCTCCGCCACCCAGGCGCCGCCGGTGTGGATCCCCACCAGCAGCGGCCGGTGGCCGTCGTGGGCGTCCAGCCACTGTTTAGCGCCCTCGGTGAGCGCATCCAGTAGCGGCCCGGTATCCACCTGCTCGTCGGCGGTCATGCGTCCCTCGTTTCGGTCTCGTTGCGGCGCACCCAGTCCTCGAGGATGAGGCGGGCGGCCACCTGGTCGATGCGTTCCGGGGCCGGGTCCCCCTCGCCGCGCTCGCGCAGTTCCGCGCGCGCCTCCCGGGAGGTCAGCCGCTCGTCCACCGTCGCCACCGGCAGGCCGAAGCGGCCGTGGAGCCGGCGGCCGAAGCGTCGGGCCGCCTCGGTCACGTCCTGGGTCTCGCCCTCCAGGGTGAGCGGGTCACCCACCACCAGTAGCTCCGGCTCGTGCTCGGCCAGCAGATCGGCCACCGCCTGCCAGTCCGGGATGCCCTCGCGGGCGGGGAGGGTGGTCACCTCCCGGCCGGCGGGAAGGTCCTCGTGGCCGGCGGCCACGCCGATGCGCCTGAGGCCGAAGTCGAAGGCCAGCAGCCGGCGGCCGCTCACGCGTGGCCCGCGTCCTTGGAGAGCAGGGTCAGGTCCACGCCCAGGGTGGTGGCCGCGGCCTGCCAGCGCTGCTCCGCCGGCGTGCGGAAGAGGACCTCCCGGCTGGCGGGGACGCTGAGCCAGGTGTTCTGGCCCAGCTCCTGCTCCAGCTGGCCGGCATCCCAGCCGGCGTAGCCCAGGGCCAGCAGACTCTCCTCCGGCCCCTCGCCCTTGGCCATGGCCTCCAGGATGTCCCGGGAGGTGGTCACGCCGATGTCGTCGGAGACCGGCAGGGTCGCCTCCCAGTCGCCCAGCGGCGCGTGGAGGACGAAGCCGCGCTCGGTATCCACCGGCCCGCCGGAGTAGACCGGCTGCGCCCCGATCTCGGGCGTGGCGGCCCGGAGATCCATCTGGGCCAGGATCTCCTCCAGGGTCACGTCCGCGGGCCGGTTGATGACGATGCCGAAGGCCCCCTCGGCGTTGTGCTGGGCCACATAGGCCACCGCCTGCGCGAAGTTGGGATCCGAGAGCGCCGGCATGGCGATGAGGAACTGGTCGGTGAGGTCGGTACCGTGCATGCGCACAGTATCGGGGACGGGACGGGGTGAGGCAACCTTATCCGTTTACTTCCCTAGATTGCTTACGACTGGGCTAAAGGTTACGTTCTAATGTGGGAATGTACACATAAATATGAAGCTAAAAACTTCTCTCATGACTAGTCGTTACCGAGGCAGAAGAGTTTAGTAAATGTGTATTTTTTAGTCGGACGATTGGTTTTTGAGTAAGCAACAAGGAGTTGTTGGTATGAGCAGAAAGACGACGCCGGGGTTTCATCCCAAGTTTGATACAAGTAACTTTGGGCGTGAAGAAAAAGAGATTTTGAGCAATGTTTCCAAGTCGTGGTTTCTTACAAGACCAGGTCGGGATGTTTCTTTCTCTGGAGCGCAGTATCGGTATTTCTTGATGAAGCCGACCCCAGACTTCATGGAGATGTTTAACATAGAACGGGAAATTATAACGGTCTTTAGTCCGTATGATAACTTTCAGCCTCGCACATTAGATGTATTCGGCTGGGCTGAATCTGAGTTGACTGACTTCAGAGCAGAGTCGATCTGTCGGATTTTAATCAGTAAAGACCCTGACATCGAAGAAAGAGTCGACTCCATGCTGAACTCAGATCCGGAGCAGCCAATAATCATCCCTTTTACTTATAACGAGCTAAAGGGGTCAAATGATGGCTATTTGTTTATGAATAAATTTAGAAAATATTTTTATTCACGAAATTTGTTCGATTTCAAGTCCCCCCTCAAAAGCGATCTTTACTTTTTCGGCAGAAGTCATTTAATCCACGAGATCGTCAGTAGGCACAAGGATGGCGAACATACCGGGTTATTCGGCCTGCGCAAAAGTGGTAAAACGTCCATTATATATGCAATAGAAAGAACGCTTGGCGCCAATGGCGGGAACTATATCTCGATAGATTGTGAGAGTCCATCAATTCACTTGTTAAGATGGAATGAATTGCTTGAAAAGGTGGTTAAGCTATATCGGGATTCGATTAATTCTAAGGTGAAGATTGATACTGATGGGAGGTATGAAGAAAAGTACGCTGCGGACAGTTTTGAGGAAGATATTCTCAAGCTTTACAGATCCAAGAAAAAGCAATCTACATTATTCTTGTTCGATGAGATAGAAAGAATAACACCCGGAACTGCTTCATCAGAGCATTGGGATATAGGCAATGATTTTGTCTATTTTTGGCAAACGCTGAGAGGGTTCTATCAGCGAAATCCGAATGTTTTTACGTATATGTTAGTTGGTACAAACCCAAGCTGCGTTGAAAACTCAATGATAGTTGGTCATGAGAATCCAATATACTCATCTATACCTGCTCAGTATGTTCCTACCTTCGATCTCGAAACGGTCAGGAAAATGGTTGGGAAGCTAGGGAGTTATATGGGGTTGTATTTCGATGATATAGTTTATTCCAAGCTTACAGAAGATTTTGGTGGGCATCCTTTTCTCATACGGCAGGCATGCAGTTTAATGCATGAAGACCAGAAGGGCGAACGGCCTCAGAGAGTTGATAAAGCTCTGTATCAAAAAATAAAGACGCGATTCACGGAGAATTCAGCAAACTATTTGGATATGATAATGGAAGTCTTGCAGCAATGGTACCCAGATGAATATGAGATGCTGAAGTATTTGTCGCAAGGCGCGAATAATGAGTTCGAGGAGCTCGCGAAAGGAAATCCTGAACTGACACAGCACCTAATCGGTTATGGGTTGATTCAGAGCAGCCAAAACGGATATGTAGTAAATATAGAGGTTGTGCGAGAGTATTTGGCAGAAAAATATAAGTATAAGCGCATTAATTTGAGTGATGAGGAGATGGTTGCGGAGGTTTCTCAAAGGAGAAATAGGATCGAGAAGTCTCTGCGGAAAATATTCAAGACTGCATTGAAATTAAATCATGGGAAAGCTAGAGCAAGAGATAAAATGCTGCAGGCTATTCCACAGGATCGAAGAGAAAAGCTCCAAGGTTTCGAGTTAGACGATCTGTTGGCTTCTAATGAATCACCATTGTATTTCTCGGATTTAGTTAACTTGGTGAAAAAAGAATGGCCGGAGTTTGAGAATATTTTTGGCATAGAAAAAGGGAAGGCGGTCCATATGCTTCAGGATGTTAATGACATTGGGAGGCCAGATGCACATGCTAAGACCCTCAACAAGGTAGATTTTGATCAGTTGCGCATTCATTTTGAACGATTGGAGGCTGTTATTTCGGAGTGGGATTAGCTTTATGCGGCTTGTGAGTGTTGTGGTAAAAATAGATATTCAAGAATTAGGAGGGCCTAAAAACATTCTTGGTAGTCTTCTAAGAAAGGGCCGATGAGAGGTAAGGGATTAAATCTTAAGTGATAGTTACCACTGAGGTGTTATTGTACCGTTCAATTCTTCGCGGTTGAACCGATCATCAGTCTTCTCCGCCGGTAATCCAGTACCTCCCCATCCTCGGCCAGGGCGCGCCGCGCATTCGCCTCTTCGCTCCCCAGGTAGAGGTGCCAGGTCTGGGCGGAGTGGTGGTGGGGCGGGTCGAAGATAGCAGGGTCCAGGATGGAGACGTTGCGCCCCTCCGAATGTCCTTCGGCATCCCGAATCGGATCCCGGACGGACTCGTACCGGATGGCGCCGATGCCGGCGGCGTTGGCCCGCTCCCCCAGGGTCTGGGTAGTGCTGTAGTCAGAGGGTGCGACCCAATACTCCCGCTGCTCCACGAGTGGGGGGAGGGTGAGGTCGATTCCCTGTGAGGTGCGGTAATCCACCGCGAAGACCGTCAGCGTTGCTTCCCCGCCGGGGAATTCGGTGCCCGGCGAGGCCTCCAGGAAGCGGTAGCGGTGGTAGGCGAGTTCCGCCAGGGCGGTGCGGCGGTGTTCGGCGCCGTAGAAGACCCCGTAGGGGGCGAAGGGTCGGCGGAAGCGGCTGCCTCCTTTTTTCGGCGGTTGATAGCGGAATGGCGTCTTGAGCAGGTAGTCCAGGTGCTCGGTGCCGGCCTGGTAGGCGGGCTTGCTTCCCTCGAGGAGCTCTTCCAGACGTTCCTGATCTTCCCGGGAGGTAACGAGTTGCCGCGTGACGGCGTAGGTCTGGCTCTCCACCGCGCGCCAGATCCGGCCGGCGAGCGGGACGGACAGGCCGGGAAGTTCCTCGCTGGTCGGCACCTCCATCAAACGACGGCGCGGTGGGCATCCAGGTAGTCGACCACGTGGACGAGCCCCTGCGTGGTCCGGATCAGGTTTCTGGGCGCGTCGCCGAGGTCCCGGTTGGCGTTATCGAGCCACTGGCGCATGACTGCCTGGTCCCCGGCGAGGATGGCGCCGAGGGAGCGGTACAGGCGGATGAGCAGCAAGGCCGCCTCCCAGCTCTTGGAGCCCGGGCCAAGGAGGTAGCGACCCTGGCGCATGCGGCTTACCGTGCTCGGGCTGAGGCCGAGGATCCGCGCCAGGTCGTCATTGGTGAGGCCAAGCTGCCCGCCCGCGTTGAGCGAGGCCTCGGTGAGAATCCGGCGATCCTCCTGGGTGGAATCCGGTGCGCTGGCGAGGGCCATGGCGGTTCCTCGAGGTGTGGGTTGCGACCTTGTCTGCTGACAAGATTAGACCTTTGGGTTTCCATGGACAATCAATCAGACTGGGATTCGTCCAGCGAGTCATGGAGAGAAAACGGTGATGTTCGATTCCCGAGTCACTCTCGTAACCGGCGCCGCCCGCGGCATCGGCTTCGGCATCGCCCGCCGGCTGGTGGCCGATGGCGGGCGCGTGGTGGTGGCGGATATCGAGGGGGCCGAGGCGGCGGCCCGGGTGCTGGGTTCCGCGGCGCGGCCGCTGGTGCTGGATGTCAGTGACGAGGCGTCGGTCCGGGCCGGGGTGGCGTCGGTCCTCGCGGAGGAGGGGCGGCTGGACGGGCTGGTGAACAATGCCGGGATCAGCGATCCGGAGAGCGGGCCGGTGGAGGAGCTGGACCGGGCAGACTGGGACCGCTGGCTGGCGGTGAACCTCACCGGCGCCTTCCTCCTGGCCAAGCATGCGCTGCCGGCGCTGCGGGAGGCCGGCGGGGCCATCGTCAACATCGCCTCCACCCGCGCCCACCAGTCGGAGCCGGATACGGAGGCCTACGCGGCCAGCAAGGGCGGGCTGGTGGCGCTCACCCACGCCCTGGCGGTGAGCGCGGGGCCTGATGTGCGGGTGAACAGCATCAGCCCCGGCTGGATCGATGTGCGCTCCCCGGAGGAGCAGGCCGCCGAACCCCTGGCGCCGGTGGACCACGCCCAGCATCCGGCGGGCCGGGTGGGCACGCCGGCGGACGTCGCCGCCCTGGCCGCCTTCCTGCTGGGGCCGGAGGCCGGTTTCGTCACCGGCCAGGACTGGGTGGTGGACGGCGGCATGACCCGGAAGATGGTCTACGCCGAGTAGGACGGTTCGGGCCGACGGGGCTCAGGCTTGTTGCGGAAGGAGGACCATCGCCAGTAGCCGGGTCGCAGAACGGTGTCCCGGATTCCTCGATGGGGGCCGGCGAGCAGGATCGGGGATCCTGTACCACGCTGGAGTTCTCCGAGCCGAGGGATTCCCGATGACCGAGCAAGCGACCGAAGGGGCCGATGGGATCTTCGACGGTCGGCCGGTGATGTTCTTCGACGGCGGTTGCCCCATCTGCCGCCGGGAGGTGGACTTCTACCGCCGCCTGGACCGGGCAGGCCGCGTCCAGTGGTACGACATCACCGCCGATACCCGCGCGCTGACGGCGCTGGGCATCCGCCCCGGGGATGCCCAGGCCCGCCTCCACGCCCTGGACCGGCAGGGTTCCATCCGCATCGGGGCGGCGGCCTTCGTCGCCATCTGGCGGGAGCTGCCCTACTGGCGCTGGCTGGCCCGCCTGGCCGCGTTGCCCGGCATGGTCGCCGTGATGGATGCGGTCTACCGCCCCTACGCCCGCCGCCGCTTTCGCCGCCGCTGCGCCGAGGGCGCCTGCGAGCTCTGATGGGGAGTGTGTCCTACCGGTACTGCAGGTAGGCGTGTCCCTTGTTCTGCAGGCGGATGATCTCCGCCTCGGCCATGGGGACGAGGGTGACGAAGCCGTGGATGTCGTTGGGCTCGTAGTCGTGGAAGCCGGCGGCCTCGCGGCACATGCGGAATTCGATGACGCCGTTGAGGGTGAGATCCTGGGCGCGGCGGACCAGCTCCTCGTGCTCCTCGAAGTTCTCCACGGCGAAGAAGGGGATCTCGTCGCCGTGGAGGACCAGGGTGATGGCGTTGTCGAAGGGGTCGGCGCCGTTGACCTGGCTGAGGAAGCTGGCGCGGCTGAGGACGTTGTCCATGCGCTCGACGCTGTCCACGGCGACGTCGAAGACGACCTTCTGGCCGCTGTAATCGATCGCCTCGGCCTCGGCGCGGCCCCAGGGGGCCTCCTCCTCGGCGGCGGCCAGGGCCGGCAGGCCGGCCAGTCCCGTACTCAGCAGCAGTAGCAGCGTGCGCAGCATCATTTCTCCTCCCGTGAACGCAAAAAAGGCAGCGCCCGGATTCCGGGTCGCTGCCTGGGGTCCTAGCAGGCGCACGCTCGGTGCGCCAGCGGGAGGGGTCGATCAGTCGCGGGGCCGGTAGGCCACCTGCTGGACGAAGTCGACGTTTTCGCGGTCATAGGGCTTGGCGAAGTCGCCGTAGCGGGTGACGTTGATGAACCCGGCGTCCTCCAGCAGGTGGGAGACATAGTCCTGGCGCAGCGGGTACATGTTCAGCTGGAAGTGTGCGCCGTCCGGGAACTTGTACTCGAAGCGGGCCAGGTAGCGGTTGAGCTCCGCCGGGTAGGCGTCCACGCCCTTGCCGGTGTAGTAGTGCTGGTGCTTGGAGTTGTACCCCTGGTCGAGCATGGAGTCGTAGTTGCGGTGATCCAGGATGATCATGCCGCCCGGGCGCAGGGCCTTGTAGAAGGCCTCCATGGCGTCGCGCCGCGCCTCGTGTTCGAACAGGTGGGTGAAGGAGTTGCCCAGGCAGACCAGGGCGTCGAAGCGCTGTTCACCGAGCTGCTTGTCCAGCTTCACCCAGTCGGCCACCTGGGTGTGGGCGAAGGTCACGCCCATCTGCCGGGCGTTCTCGCGGGTCTTGGCGAGCATGTTCTCGGAGCCGTCGGTGGCGGTGACCACCAGGCCGGATTTCGCGAGGTTGATGGCGTTGAAGCCGGTGCCGCAGGCCACGTCGGCCACCTCGCGGGCGCCGGCGTTCTTCGCCAGCTGCTCGTAGAAGCCGCCCTCGGACGCGGTGCGCCCCTCCCAGCCGACGAGATCGTCCCAGTAGTCGACGAAGTCGGTGGTGTACTGGCCGTACTGGTTGCCGGTATCGAGATTCTGGATGCTCATGGCTTTCCTCGTTGGCGCGGCAGGCCGCCGCTGACACCGATACAGCCTACGGGCCGGCGGTTTATCCTTACAGAACCAGAATACTGGTTAATGAGCCGGTACAGTTGTGAGAGACTGAAAACTGTATTGGTGCGGGCAGGGGGGAACTGTGATGGCAGAGGGCACGGAAGAGGCGAATACGGCGGGCCATCGCTACGAGGCGGTGGCCCGGGCGCTGGAGGAGGCCATCGAGGCCGGGGTCCACGGGCCCGGGGACCGGCTGCCGGGGGTGCGCAAGCTCGCCGCGCAGTTCGGGGTGAGCGTCTCCACCGTGGTGGCGGCGGAGCACCTGCTGGAGGATCGCGGCCTCATCGAGGCGCGCCCGCGCTCGGGCTACTACGTCCGCCGCCATCCCTGGCAGCCGCCGGAGCGGCCGGCCACCTCGGCGCCGGAGGGCGAGCCCGTGCCGGTGACCGGGCAGGCGCTGGTGCTGCGCGTGGTCCAGGCGGCCAGCGAGCCGGAGGTGGTGCAAATGGGGGCCGCGGTGCCCCACGCCGACTTCCTCCCCGCCCGCGGGCTGCGGCGGGCCTTTGCCGGCGTGCCGGCGCGCTGGGGCGGTCGGGAGCTGGCCTACGCCTTTCCGCCCGGGCCGGCGGAGCTGCGTCAGGCCATCGCCCGCCGCATGGCCGACGCCGGCTGCCAGATCAGCCCGGAGGAGGTGGTGGTCACCAACGGGGCTCAGGAGGCGCTGGTCCTCTCCCTGCGGGCTGTGACCGAGCCCGGTGACGTGGTGGCCATCGAGTCGCCCACCTTCTACGGGATCCTCCAGGCCATCGAGGGCCTGGGGCTGCGCGCCCTGGAGATCCCCACCGATCCCGACGAGGGGATCGCCCCGGAGGCGCTGGCCCTGGCCCTGGACCAGTGGCCGGTGAAGGCGGCCCTGCTCATGCCCAACTTCGGCAATCCCCTGGGCCACTGCGCCGGCGACGAGCGCAAGCGCGCCCTGGTGGAGCTGCTGGAGGATCGCGGCGTGCCGCTCATCGAGGACGATGTCTACGGCGATCTCCCCTTCGAGCCGCCCCGTCCCTGGGCGGCCAAGGCCTTCGAGACCCGGGGCGGGGTGCTCTACTGCGGCTCCTTCTCCAAGACCCTGTCGCCGGGGCTGCGCGTGGGCTGGGCGGTGCCCGGCCGCTTCCGCGACCGGCTGGAATACCTCAAGTACGCCACCAGCTCCTCCACGCCGGCCTGGCCGGGGCTGGCCGTGGCCGATTTCCTGGAGCGCGGCGGTTACGACCGCTACCTGCGACGCGCCCGGGGTGACTACGCCCGGGCGGTGGATCGGGTGAGCCGGGCGGTGGTCCGCCACTTCCCGCCCGGCACCCGCCAGACGCGGCCCGCCGGCGGTTTCGTCCTCTGGCTGGAGCTGCCGGAGGCGGTGGATGCCCTGGCCCTCTACCGGCGCGCCCTGGAAGAGGGGATCAGCGTCGCCCCCGGGCCAATGTTCTCCCCCACGGGGAAGTTCCGGAACCACCTGCGCCTGAACTGTGCCCAGCCCTGGGATGCGCGGCTGGAGCGCGCCCTGGCCCGGCTGGGGGAGGTGGTGCGGGGGATGGTCGCGTAGCGGCCCGGCTTACTGGCCGCCGGTGGTGTCGAAGCCGCCGCCCTCGCTGTCGAAGACCCAGGTCCGGGTGATGTGGAGGCGGTCGAAGTCCTCGCGGATGTTCTCCGGGAACTCGGGGAAGGGGGCGGCCAGGCGGACGATGCGCACGGCGGCGTCATCCAGCAGGCGATTGCCCGAGGAGCGCAGGATCTTCACGTCGGTGACCGAGCCGTCCGCCTCCAGAACCACGTCCATGAGCAGCCGCCCGGATAGGCCCTGGCGGCGCGCCTCCTCGGGGTAGTTGAGGTTACCCACCCGCTCCACCTTGGAGCGCCAGGCGTCCATGTAGCTGGCGTACTTGTACTCCCGGGTGTTGGCGGAGATGTACTTCTCCCGCGGATTCTCCGACAGGGTCTCGCGCAGTCGCCGGATCTCGGCGCTGAGGCTGGCGTACTCCCGGCTGCGCTCCATGAGCTCGGCGGCGGTGATGTCGCGCTGCTCCGGCTGGGGCTGGCGCTGGGGCTGGCGGACGATGGAGCGCGGCGACTCCTCGGCGGTGAGGGTCTCCCGCCGCGGCTGCGGTCGGCTCTGCTCCGGCGGGGCGGCCGCCGGGGTACTGGTCGGGGCGTTGCCCGGCTCCTGGACCGCCGGGTTGTCGGCGGGGCTGCCAGGGCGGGCGTCGGACTGCTTCTCACCACCGCCGACCTGATCCTTCTGGGCCAGCAGGTCGGCCTCTTCCGGGGTCTGTTCGTCGGCGCTGTGGACCAGGGTGACGTCCATGGTGGGCAGCGTCTCGTCGTCGGCCGGTTGCATGTCCGGCAGCTCGAAGCCGAGGCCGAGGATGGCGATGGCGTGGAATGCGGCGGCGACGAACAGGGTCAGGGTCAGCCGATCGCCGCTGGATACGGATGCCGCGGACATGATTACTCCCGGCGCAGGCCGTTGACGACGACGGTGGCGATTGTACCGCTCACCGTGCCGGCGATCACCGCCAGGGTGAGCAGGGGCGGCAGCAGCAGCGGCAGATCGGGGTGGGGGATGAAGAGCCACCAGGCGGCCAGGAACTGGCCCGTGGTGTGGGCCAGCGCGGCGAGGATGGAGGCGCCCAGGGGGCCCGTGCCCGGCAGGCGCACGGCCACGGCCAGCGCGGCCAGGGAGGCAATGGCGCCGCCGGCGCTCAGGGCGAAGGTGGGGGAGAGGAAGGTCCCCAGCAGCAGGCCGCTCACCAGGACGCGCAGCGCGGTGACCCAGGCGGCGGTGGACCAGCCCCAGCAGTAGAGGGCGGCCACGGTGATGACATTGGCCAGCCCGGGCTTGAACCCGGGCAGGGGCGAGGGCAGCGCCGCCTCGGCCAGGTGGATGGTCACCGCCAGGGCAGCCAGCGCCGCGATGCGCCGGTCGGTGGCGGTGGGGGTGAGGGTCCGGGCCTCGGCCATCTCAGTAGTGGAGGGTGTCGTAGTCGCCCCGGCCGCCGCGCACGGCGACGGTCACCCGGTTGGGCAGGCAGGCGGCGACCTCGCCGGCGTGGCTGTGGGCGCCGGAGGCGACGCAGCGGTGGGTGCTGCAGGCGGAGTCGACAAAGCGCACGGCGCCGTCGGCGACCTCCAGTACCGAGGGGCCCAGCCGGCCATCGATGGTGTAGGTCCCCGGCTGGCGCAGGTCCAGGCGGGCGACCACGGTGTCATCCACCCGGACCTCGGCCCGGGTACCCTCGCCGGCGGGGCCGGCGAGCCAGAGCGCGGTGACCAGGGCGCCAGCGGCGAGCAGGATGCTCCAGTCGCCGATGCGGGGACGCCGGAGTTCGGTCCGGATCCTGCTCAAGGTAACTCCACGATGCGCGTGGTTGCGCCATCCTTCTGCAGGTCCAGGCGCTCGGCCATGGCCGGGGTCATGTGCAGCACGCCCTCATCATCCACGCGCAGGACCGCCTCGATCCCCATCTGCTTCGCGATCCGCGGCCACTCGTCCTCATCGGCGACGAACAGGGCGGTGGCGGCGGCATCCGCCGTGGTGCCCTCCTCGTGGATGACCGTGACGGAGGTGACACCGCGGGCCGGGCGGCCGGTGCGCGGGTCCAGGAGGTGGTGGTAGCGGGTGCCGTCGTGCTCGTAGTAGCGCTCGTAGTCGCCGGAGGTGAAGACCGCCTCGTCGCCGTCGATGGTCAGGCCGGCCAGCACGCCCTCGCCGCGCGGGTCGCGGATCCCCACCCGCCAGGGGCGGTCGCCGTGCTCGCCGAAGGCACGCAGGTCGCCGCCGGCGTTGACGATGGCGTGGTCGATGCCCCGCTCGCGCAGCAGCTCCACGGCGTGGTCGACCCCCATGCCCTTGGCCAGGCCGCCGAAGTCCAGCTGGACCTCGGGGTTGGTATTGGTCATGCGCACACCGTCTACCTCGAGGTCCTCGGGGCTCGGCTCGGCCTCCAGGATGGCCTGGATGGTGGCCTCCTCCGGCGGTGGGCCGGCCGGGGCATCCTGGTGGAAGCCCCAGGCGGCGCTCAGCTTGCCCAGGGCGGGATTGAAGAGGCCGTCACTGGCCCGGTAGAGGGGGCGGGAGGCGGCCAGCGCCTCCAGGGTGCCGGGGTCGGCGGTGAACTCGCCGGTGGCCGCCAGCATCTGGTTGACCCGGGCCAGGGCGCCGGGCTCCCAGGGGTGGAGGCCGGAGTGGAGGTATTCCAGGTCCTCGCGGACCAGGCGGATGGCCTCCCGCGCCTGCTCGGCCTCGGCCCCGGCGGTCTGCACCTCGATGTGGGTGCCCAGGGCGAGGAAGCGCTGGCGCTCGACGGTGGGTCCGTCGCTACAGGCGGCGAGGCCCAGGAGCGTCAGGGTGAGGAAGAGTCCGGCCAGCCATCTCATGCCAGGGACTCCGCGATGGCATCCATGAGCCGGCCGCCGACGTCGATGCCGCTGGCGGCCTCGATCTCGCGGATCCCGGTGGGGCTGGTGACGTTGATCTCGGTGATCCGGTCGCCGATGACGTCCAGCCCCACGAAGCGCAGGCCCCGGCGGCAGAGCTCCGGCCCCACCTGCCAGGCCAGCTCGTTCTCCGCCGTGGTCAGCGCCCGGGCCTCGCCGTGGCCGCCCACGGCGAGGTTGGCGCGGGTCTCCCCGGGCGCCGGCATGCGCGCCAGCAGCCACGGCACTGGTGCGCCATCGATGAGGATGATCCGCTTGTCCCCGGCGCCGATCGCCGGCAGCCAGGTCTGGGCCATGGCGGTGCGTCCCCCCTCCAGCAGCGTCTCGATGGCTACCGAGAGGTTGGGGTCGTCCGGGGTCAGGCGGAAGATCCCGCGGCCGCCCATGCCGTCCAGCGGCTTGATGATGATGTCCCCGTGCTCCTCGGCGAAGGCGCGGATGGCGCCGGCGTTGCGGGAGATGAGCGTGGGCGGGGCCAGCTCCGGGAACCAGGCGGTGAAGACCTTCTCGTTGGCGTCCCGCAGGGCGGCCGGATCGTTGATGACCGCGACCCCGGCGTCCCGGGCGCGCTCCAGGATATAGGTGGTGTAGACGTACTCCATGTCGAAGGGCGGGTCCTGGCGCATGAGGACCACGTCCAGCTCGTCCAGCGGCGCCTCCCGGGGCTCGCCCAGCTGGTACCAGGAGTCGGCGTCGTCGGCCACCTCCAGCGATCGCAGACTGGCGAAGGCGCGCCCGTCGCGGAGCCAGAGGTCGTCCGGCTCCATGTAGTGGAGGTTCCAGCCCCGCCCGGCGGCGGCCAGGAGCAGTGCCAGGGTGGTGTCCTTCTCCGGCTTGATGGCGTGGATGGGATCCATGACCACGCCCAGTTCACGGCTCATGTGCTTACCCGTTTGCGGAATCCAGTCGACCCGCTACCATGGTAGCCGCTAATCACAGGGACGGAACAGGCCGGGGAGGGAACCGCCATGGCCACAGACCCGCCGTACGTGGGCCTCAGGGTCCTCGTCATCGACGACAGCCAGACCATCCGCAAGAGCGCCGAGACCATCCTCGGCCGGGCCGGATGCGAGGTCACCACCGCCGCCGACGGCTTCGAGGCGCTTGCGCGGGTGGTGGAGGACCAGCCCGACGTCGTCTTCGTCGACATCATGATGCCCCGGCTGGACGGCTACCAGACCACCGCCCTCATCAAGGGGAGTGACGCCTTCAACGGCACCCCGGTGGTCCTGCTCACCAGCAAGGATGGCCTCTTCGACCGCGCCCGCGGCCGCGTGGTCGGGGCCGATCACTACCTCACCAAACCCTTCGCCAGTGACGAAGTCCTCGGTGTGCTCGAGGAAGTCGCCCCGCGCCCGGCATAAGGAGATGCCCATGGCCCACATTCTCATCGTCGAGGACTCCGCCACCGAAGCCCAGCACCTCCGCCGGGAGGTGGAGGCGCTGGGCCACGAGGCCAGCGTGGTCGCCAACGGCGAGGACGGCATCGCCTTCGTCCGCCGGGCGCCGCCCGACGCCGTGCTCATGGACGTGGTCATGCCCGGCCTCAACGGCTTCCAGGCCACCCGGGAGCTCAACCGCGACCCCGAGACCGGGGGGGTGCCCATCATCCTGGTGACCACCAAGGACCAGGCTACCGACCGTGTCTGGGGCCTGCGCCAGGGAGCGCGGGAATACCTCAACAAGCCGGTGGAGCCGGCGGCCCTGGCGCAGGCCCTGGCGGGCGTGCTGGAAGATGGCTGAGGCCGGGATCCTGGAACGACTGTCCGCCCTGGAGCAGCGCGGCCAGGCCCACCGCGAGGCCTTGCAGGCATCCCGGGCGGCCCGGAGTGGTCGGCGCGGCGTCGCCTTCCGCCTTGGCGGCCACGACCTCCTGGTCGATCTTGCGGCGGTGGACGAGATCTCCCCGGCCCTGCCGTGGACGCCGCTCCCCGGCGCTGCGCAGTGGTTCATCGGCCTGGTCAATCGCCGCGGGGAGCTGCTGACCCTGGTGGATCTCGGGGCATGGCTGTGGGGGGAACCGGCGCCGGAAGGGGGGGACCTGCTGGTCCTCCGACGGGGAGCGGTGGCCACCGCCCTGCGCGTGGATGATGTGGTCGGCATCCGCGCCTTCGAAGAGGAGCAGTGCCGCAAGCCGGCCGAGCTTCCGGGCCGCGCCGCGCACTTCCAGGAGGTGGCGTGGGCCGATGACGAGACCGTCTGGAACCAGATCGCCCTGTCGGCATTGCTGGAGGACCCGGCCTTTCTGGAGGCCGGCGGAACCATCAAGGAGGATGCATGAAGAAGTGGTTCAGCGCCCGACCGGGCCGGCCGAGCCTCAGCCCCGTCCTCGTTGCCTACTTCGTGGGCATGGTCCTGGCCCTGACGGCCATGGTGGGGATCTACGGCTACGTCGCAGTACGCAACCAGCAGGAAGATACCTATCTCGCCCACGTGGCCGATATGCGCCTGTCCGCGGAGCGCCTGCGTTACCTGGCCGATCGCGCCGTGGAGGGGGATGCCGAGGCCCTGCGCCAGCTGGCCACCCAGCGCAACCGGTTCCGCGAGGCCCTGGCCCGCATGCAGGAGGGCAGTGACCGCGTCACGCGCCAGATGGAGTCGGCGGTCGCCGGTGTCAGCCAGGCCTGGGGGCCGGTGAGGGAGGCCGCCAGCACCCTGCTGGATTCGCGGCAGGCGGTACTGGCTGCCCGCTCCCGGGCCGACGAGCTGGACGGGTTGCTGGCGGGCCTTATCGAGGATCTGGGGCGGGTGGCCGAGGCGCGTGTCGCCGCGGGCGGCCCGGTCGACCAGGTGCGCGTGGTCGGCAGCGAGATCCAGCGCGCCCAGCGGCTGCGGCAACTGGCAGGCCCGTTCGTGAATGGCGGCGAGGTCGATCCGGGGGATGCCGGGGAGCTGCGCCAGGGTTCCGTGCGGCTGCTCGAGGGAGTGGAGGGCCTGGTCGAGGGGGATCCCGGCCGGGGGATCCTGCCGGCCAGCGATGTGGTGGGTACCGAGCTTCTGGAGGGGATGCTTGCCGACGCCCGGCGGGTATCCAGCGGCGCCGAGGCCCTGGCCGATCGCACCTCCATCCTGCGGAACGCCTTCGTCGCCCGTGCCCGGGTGGATCGGGCCGGTGCGGAGCTGGGCCGGGCGCTGGAGGGACTGCAGGCGAACCTGGACGCGCTGGGCGAGGAGCGCCGTCTGCTCTCCGCCGGCGGGGACGCCGCCGGCCTGGTGGCGGTGCTCCTGCTGCTGGCCGCCGGCTGGCGGCTGCGCAAGGAGGGTCAGGCGCGCATCGCTGCTGCCCGGGCGGAACAGCAGCAGTCGGAGGAACAGAACCGGCGCAACCAGGAGGCCATCCTGCGCCTGCTGGACGAGATGGGCGACCTTGCCGACGGCGACCTCACCGTCAACGCCACCGTCACCGAGGACATCACCGGTGCCATCGCCGACTCGGTGAACTACACCGTGGATGCCCTGCGCTCCCTGGTCCGCGCCATCAATGAAACCACCGAGCAGGTCTCCGCCTCCGCCCAGGAGTCGCAGTCGCGCTCCCGGGAGATGGCTGCCGCCTCCAGCCGCGAGGCGGAAGAGGTGAGCGCCGCCAGCGAGGAGATCCAGCGCCTTTCCGACTCCTTCCAGGAGGTCACCGACAACGCCGAGCAGGTAGCGGAACAGGCGCGCGCCTCCGTGGACCTGGCCGGCACCGGCGGGGATGCCGTGCGCAGCACCATCCAGGCGATGGACAGCGGGCGCGAGCAGATCCAGGAGACCTCCAAGCGGATCAAGCGGTTGGGGGAGAGCTCCCAGGAGATCGGCGACATCGTCGAGCTCATCAACGACATCGCCGAGCAGACCAATATCCTGGCGCTGAACGCCGCCATCCAGGCGGCGGCCGCTGGTGAGCAGGGGCGCGGCTTCGCCGTGGTGGCCGACGAGGTCCAGCAGCTGGCGGAACGCTCCGCCGATGCCACTCGCCAGATCGAGGGGCTGGTGAAGACCATTCAGGCCGACACGGCCGAGGCGGTGAGCTCCATGGAGCGCTCCACCTCCGAGGTCCTGCGGGGTGCCGGACTGGCCCAGGAGGCCGGGGATGCCCTGACCCACATCGAACAGGTCTCCCACCAGCTCTCCGGCCTGGTCGAGGGCATCTCCCAGTCGGTGAACAGCCATACCCGGATCGCCAACGGCCTCGCCACTCGCATGGGGTCGGTGCAGGAATCGGCCCTGGAGACCTCCCGGGGTACCGATGAGACCGCCGAGGCCATCGGCCTGCTGGCGGAGCGGGTGCAGTACCTCCGGCGGTCCGTTTCCGGCTTCAAGCTGCCGGAGCAGGAGGGCGCGCATTGAGCGGGGAGACCCTGCGCGCAGCGGAGACGGGCCTGCAGGCCCAGCTGGCCGCCGAGTTCGGCGAGCTGCAGGAGTCCCTGGCCGCCTGGACGGCCGGCGAGGAGGAGGCTCCGCCGGATCTGGACCGGCGCCTGGAGACGGTGGCCGGGGTCGCCGAATTCGGCGGGGCCCACCGGGCGGCCCTCATCGCCCGGGGGCTGGCCGATGCCTGGCGACTCCTTCCCGCCGGGAGCGAGCCGGGGAGCGAGGCGCTCCCGGGCGCGGTGGTGGAGGACCTGGCCGCCGCCAGCCTGGGCCTGGTGGCGGAGTCCGCCCGGATCCGGCCCCTCGTACCGGGGGACGAAGACCGCGCCCGCCTGCGCCAGGCGCTCCAGGCCCTGATGGTGCGCTGGCTCAAGGGGGAGGCGCGGGCGCGGCGGCGCCTGCCCGACCTCCTGGTCCGCGTTGCCGCGGCGGAGCCACCGGAGACCGCCCATCGCCACCTCTTTCAGCTGGCGGCGGAGGCCGCTGCCACCCAGGCCCTGGAGCCGCCCCTGCTGGGACGGCTGGAGCGCTATCTGGGGCAGCGGCTCCAGGGCGTGGCCGGAACCCCTCCGCTGGATCTGCTGGCCGCTGTCCTGGCCCGGATATCGCCCCGGTCCACGGAGTCGGTCTCCCCGGCCCGGGAGGTCCGGACCCTGCTGGAGCGGGAGCTCACCGCCCTGAGGGAGGGACTGGAGGCCTACCACGCCGGTGGTGGCGACTGGGCGACGATCATAGCGCCCCTTCCCCGCATCGCCGCGACCTTCCAGCTGCGCGGGGCGCCGGAGCTGGGGCGGCGCCTGCGTCAGGAGGGCGCCTCGGATCCCCCGGCCCTGGCCAACCTGCTGGTGGCAGCGGAACAGGTCCTGGCCGGGAGCGAGGAGGGCGAGGCCCTGGCCGCCGTGGACGGCGAGAGCCGCGAGCCGGTGTCCGGTGGCGGCAAGGCCCCCCTGACCCAGCTCGCCGAGGAGGGGGTCGCGGTGGCTGCCGACGCCGGCGAGGCCCTGGCCACCGAGGCGGAGGCCGATGCGGCGGAGCTGGCAGCGCTGGGGGCCGGTCTGCGCCTGCCGGGCTGGGAAGCGGAGTCGGAGGCGGCCGCGATCCTCGCCCGGGCGGCCGGAGCGGTGCTGACGGAAGAAGCGCGAGCCGCCGCGGCCGAGGTAGCGGCCTGGCTGGAGGCGGCGCTCCTGGCCCGGGCCGCCGGGGAGGCAGCGGATCCCGCCGCGGGCCGGCGTTACGTGGCCGCCCTTGCGCCGATGCTGCCGGCCGCGCCGGAGACGACGCCCGAGCTTGAAGAGAGCGACGCCGCTGTGGAGCCCGACCCTGTCGGAGACGGGCCAGCCGGGTCCGACGGCACCGGCCCGGACCCGGAGCTGGCGGCCATCTTCCGGGAGGAGTTTACCGGCATTATCACCCAGCTGGAGGAGCAGCTGGCCGCCTGGGAGCGCGACCTTCACGACGGGAGGGCCCTGAGCGAGGTCCGGCGCGCCTTCCATACCCTCAAGGGGAGTGGACGGGTGGCTGGCGTCGAGTCGGTGGCCGAGTTCGCCTGGTATTTCGAGGATCTTCTCAATCGGCTTCTCTCCGGGAAGCAGGAGGTGGCACCGGTCCACCGCTCGCTGGTGGCGGCCGCTACCAGCCATCTTCCGGCGGCGATGGCGCGAGTGGAACGCGGTGAGGCCGAGCTGGACGAGGCGCTGTGCGATCTCATGGAGCGGGCCCGCAGGGCCGCCGAGGGTGAGGTGGTCACGGCTCCCGGGGAGGGCGAGGGCACGGCTTCCGCCGCCCCGGATCGGGACATCGACTCCGAATCCGAATCCGAATCGGAATCGGAAGAGGCGCCGCCCTCTCCTCCCGAGGTCGGGGCGGCGGCGGGCGTCGAGCCCAGTGTGGACGAAGAGCTGGTGGCGACCTTCCGGCGTGAACTGGTCGGTCATCTGGAGACCTTGCGCGGGGCTGCCCGCCGGCTGCGGGAGGACCCAGCGGACCCTGCCCCGATCCCGGAGCTGGAGCGAGGCCTCCATACCCTGCGCGGCAATGCCCGGCTGGTGGGACTGGTGGCGGTGGCGACCTTCCTCCAGCAGCTGGAGCCGGTGGTGGCCGAGTACCGCGGGCAGGAGGCCCCGCCGGGCTTGCCGCCGCTGCTGGAGGAGACGGCCCGGCGCGTGGAAGAGTCGGCGCGGACGCTCCCCCATCCCGACCCGGAGCTGGCCGGCATCGAGTCCCTGGAGGCGCGGCTGGCCGAGCTGGCGCTCCCCGCCAGTACGGCGCCGGATCCGGAACTCGTCGCCGTCTTTCTGGAGGAGGGCGAGGAGCAGCTGGAAGCCCTGGCCAGGGAAGTCCGGGCGCTGGAGCAGGATCCCGCCGGAGAGGTCGACTACGGAGCCCTGCAGCGGACTCTGCACACCCTCAAGGGCAGTGCGCGCACCGCGGGGGCGGATGGCGTGGGCGAACTGGCCCATGCCGCGGAGACTCTCACCGGGGCCCTGGACCGGGGTGAAATCCCCCAGGCCGAGGCCGGAGGGCCGCACCTGCGGGCGGTCATCGGACGTTTCGAGGCGATGTTCGCCGCCCTGCAGCAGGGCGAGAACCCCGCCGCCCCGGATCTGGTGGACCGGACCCAGCGGCTCGCCGGGGGCGAGGTGGCGGCAGCGGTCCGCGATGACGCCGGACACGGCACCGGCGGGGCCGGTGACGCGGGCCAGCGGGTGCGCCTCCCCGCGGCGGAGCTGGAGCGATTGTCCGCCGCGGCCAGCGAGGTCGGCGCCCAGGGCGCGCGGCTGCGGCAGCACCTGGGTCGCTGGCGAGGCGGTCTGGAGGAGGTGGATCGCGTCATCGAGCGCGTGCGTGAGCAGATCCGGCGTCTGGATATGGAGACCGAGGCGCAGATCCAGGCCCGGCGCGAGGAGCTGGGATCGGCCAGCAGCGACTTCGATCCCCTGGAGATGGACCGCTTCTCCAATCTGCAGACCCTCAGCCGCGGTCTGGGCGAGTCCCTGAGCGATCTGGAGGCCCTGCGCGCCAGCCTTGGGGAGGCGCTGCGCCACGCCGAGGCGGACGAGACCCGGCAACGACGGGCGGAGCAGTCGGTGCGGGAGGGGCTGGCCCGGGCCCGAGTGGTCCCCTTCTCCAGCCGGGTGCCCCAGCTCCGGCATCTGGTCCAGCGCCAGGCCACGGCCGGGGAGCGCCAGGTGGAGCTGAGCGTGGCGGGTGGTGACCTCGCCCTGGACCGCTCCCTCCTGGGCCGGCTGGTAGGGCCCCTGGAACACCTGCTGCGCAACGCCGTCATCCACGGCATCGAGGCGCCGGAGGCACGCCTCGCCGCCGGCAAGGCGGAGACCGGGCGTATCGATCTGGCCATCAGCCGCGAGGGGTCGGAGCTGCGGCTCACGGTGAGTGACGATGGCGCCGGACTGGATCCGGAGGCGGTGGCGGAGGCCGCCCGGGAACGGGGCGAGATCGGGCCGGACGAGGCGGTGACGCCGGCCCGCGCGGCCCGGCTCATTCTGGAGTCGGGGCTGACGACTCGCCAGAATCTGGACCAGGATGCCGGGCGGGGGGTCGGCCTGGATGCGGTGAATTCCGAGGTAAAACAGCTCGGCGGCTCCCTGGAAGTGACCAGTACGCCGGGCACGGGGACCCGCTTCCGCCTCCGGTTGAGCCTGGATATCGCCCTGCAGCGTGTGCTGTTTCTGCGGGCCGGCGACCACGTCTACGCCGTCCCCATGGCCGACGTCGGTGGCGTCGGTCAGCTCCCCGCGGAGCGGGTGGCCCAGGCCGAGGCCGCCGGTCAGGGGCTGGACTGGTCCGGCGAGCGCCGGATACTCCGCCACCTCGATGACCTGGTAGGGCTGCCGCGACCGCAATCTCCCGGGGAGCGGGTGACGCTGGTCCGCGTGGAGGATGACCCGCCGCTGGCGGTGGTCGCCGAGGCCCTGGAAGGGCAGGGCGAGGTAGTGGTGCGCGCCGGTGGTCCCCAGGTGGCGGCGCTGCCCGGCGTCACCGGGGCGACGGTGCTCGACGATGGCCGGGTAGCACCGTTGCTGGATCTGCGGGAACTCGAGGCGGTCCCGCGCGAGGCAGCGCGGGACGTCCGCCCCCTGGCGCTGGTGGTGGACGACTCCATCACCGTCCGGCGGGTAACCGGCCGCCTGCTGGACCGCCACGGCTGGCGGGTGGCCAGTGCCAGGGACGGCGTGGAGGCGCTGGAGGCGGTGGAGGAGGAGCCGCCGGCGGTGGTCCTGCTGGACATCGAGATGCCGCGCATGGACGGTTTCGAACTGCTGGGTCGGCTGCGCGAGCGGGCCGATGGCGGGCCGCCGGTGGTGATGATTACCTCGCGTTCCGGCGACAAGCACCGCCAGCGCGCCGAGGCCCTGGGCGTGAGCGCCTACCTGGGCAAGCCGTGGCAGGAGGAGGAGCTGCTGACCACCCTGGCGGAGGCCGCCCATGGCGACGACTGATCCCACCGTCCACTGCTTGATCCTCCCCTTCCAGGGCGGCCAGCTCCTGGTGCCGGGGGCGGTGGTGGCCGAGATCCTCCCCTTCGCCACCCTGCAGCCGGCCTCGGCCGGGCCGCCCTGGTACCTGGGCACCTTCCAGTGGCAGGGCCGCCCCCGGGATCTGGTGGGGCTGGAACCGCTCATGGGGCAGGGCGTGCCGGTGCTCGAGCGGCGGCTGCGGGTGGCGGTCCTCCATACCCTGGACCAGCGCGCCGAGCCCGGCGCCTTCGGCGTGGTCATGCAGCGGATCCCGCGCCAGCTGGCGGTGGGCCCGGAGACCCCGCTCACCGATGAGGCGGGGGACGGGGCGGCCGTGGCGCGGTGGCTGTACGGGCAGGAGGAGTGCTATGCCCTCCCGGATATCGACTGGATCCGGGACGGCCTGACCGACCTCCACGCCGGGGGCTGAGTCAGCCCAGGTCACCCCAGACGGTCTGCAGGGCGGCCAGCGCGGCCAGGGGGGCGGTCTCGGTGCGCAGGACCCGCGGGCCCAGGCGCAGCCGGGCGAGGCCGGCGTCGGCGGCGGCGGCGATCTCGTCGTCGGTGAGGCCGCCCTCGGGGCCCACCAGCAGGGCGAAGGGGCCGGCGGGCCGGGCGAGCTCGCCGATGCCGGTACCCCCCTCGGGGTCGAGGACCGCGCCGGTCCGGGGCTCGGCGAGCCACTCCCGCAGGGGCTGGATGGGGGCGAGTTCCGGTAGACGGTTGCGCCCGCTCTGCTCGCAGGCGCTGGCGATGACCCCCTCCCAGTGGCGCTGGCGGGAGGCGGCGCGCTCGGCGTCGAGCTTCACCACCCCGCGCTCGGTGAGGACCGGGACGATCCGCGCTGCCCCCAGCTCCACCGCCTTCTGGATGGCGAAGTCCATGCGCTCGCCCTTGGCCACCCCCTGGACCAGCTCCAGGGCCAGGGGGGATTCCCGCTCCCCCTCGTCGAAGGCCTCCACCCGGGCGGCACCGGCGCGCTTGTCCAGGGCGGTGAGGGTGGCGGGGTATTCGCCGCCGCGGCCGTCAAAGAGGATGACGGCCGCCCCGGGGCGCAGGCGCAGGACCCGGCCCAGGTGGCGCACCGCCCCCTCGGGGAGGTCGATCTCGGCCCCCGGTGCCAGAGGGCCGGGGACGTGGATGCGCGGGGTGGGCACGGCCTCAGTCCCGGGTGGCGATGTCGATGCCCTCGGTGGCCACTCTCGCCAGGTGGTGGATCTCCTCCTCGCTGATCACGTAGGGCGGCATGAGGTAGACGACGTTCCCCAGGGGCCGCAGCAGGGCGCGGTTCTCCAGCCCGTGGCGGTAGACGTGGAGGCCACGGCGCTCCTGCCAGGGGTAGGCGGTGCGGTTGGCCGGGTCGGGGCTCATCTCGGCGGCGAGGATCATGCCGGTCTGGCGGACCTCGGCGACCTTCGGGTGGTCGTTGAGGGGAGCCATGGCCTCGCCCATGACCTCGGCCTTGCGCCGATTGGACTCGATGACCTCGTCCTCGGCGAAGATGTCCAGGGTCGCCAGGGCGGCGGCACAGCCCAGGGGGTTGCCGGTGAAGCTGTGGCTGTGGAGGAAGGCGGTGAGGTTGTTGAAGTCGTCGTAGAAGGCGCAGTAGACCTCCTCGGTGGTCAGGGTCGCCGCCAGGGGCAGGTAGCCGGCGGTGAGACCCTTGGAGAGGCACATGAAGTCGGGGGTGATCCCGGCCTGCTCGCAGGCGAACATGGTCCCGGTGCGGCCGAAGCCCACGGCAATCTCGTCGGCGATGAGGTGGATGCCGTAGCGGTCGCAGGCCTCGCGCAGGCGTTCGAGGTAGACCGGGTCGTGCATGCGCATGCCGCCCACGCACTGCACCAGCGGCTCCACCACCACGGCGCAGACCTCGTCGGCGTTCTCCGCCAGGATCCGCTCCATCTCGGCGAACTGGCGCTCGGCGTATTCGGCGCAGTCCTCCCCCGGCTCGCGGTGGTAGCAGTCGGGGGAGGGGGCGTGGATGGCCTCCAGCAGCAGCGGGCCGTAGGTCTCCCGGTAGAGGGGCACGTGGCCCACCGACAGCGCCCCCAGGGTCTCGCCGTGATAGGAACCGGTGAGCGCCACGAAGCGGGTCTTCTGCGACTGGCCGCGATTGAGCCAGTAGTGGAAGCTCATCTTCAGCGCCACCTCGATGGCCGAGGAGCCGTTGTCGGCGTAGAAGGCGCGGGTGAGCCCCTCCGGGGCGAGGTCCACCAGCCGCTCGGAGAGCTCCACCACCGGCTCGTGGGAGAAGCCGGCGAGGATGACGTGCTCCAGCTGCTCCATCTGCTCCCGGATACGGGCGTTGATGCGCGGATTGGCGTGGCCGAAGAGGTTCACCCACCAGGAGCTCACGGCGTCGATGAACTCACGGCCGTCATAGTCCTCCAGCCAGACCCCCTTCCCCCGCTTGATGGGGACCGGCGGATTGGTCTCGTGGTCCTTCATCTGGGTGCAGGGATGCCACAGCACGTCGAGGTCGCGGCGGATGAGGTCGGCGTTGTTCATGGCGCGGTCCGCTTGGTCGGGTGGATGGGGGCCGGGTCGGCCAGGGGCGGGTAGTCAACCACAACGGCCCCGTCCCGGACCAGTCCGTCTTGCCGCCTCATCGGAGCGGGCGGAGAATGGCCGGACTCTTGCTGCGGGAACTTGCCCGGAGGCACGCCATGCGGATGCTCATCGCCCTGTTCCTGTTCGCCGCCCTTTGGTTGCCGGCGTCCCCCACCCAGGCGGCGGGGCAGGAGCCGCCGCCCTCGGTGGGTCTTGCCCTGGGCTCCGGCGGGGCCGGCGGCCTGGCCCACATCCGTATGCTGGCGGTCTTCGACGAACTCGGCCACAAGCCGGACCGCATCGTCGGCACCAGCATCGGTGCGGTCATCGGCGTCCTCTACGCCGCCGGCCTCTCCGCCGAGGAGATCCGCGCCCTCTTCGCCGAGTTCGGCGGCTCCGAGCTGGATGCCCTCTCCCGGCTCATGCGCCCGGGCGGGGACCTGACCCTGGCGGACTTCCTGGAGATCGGCGGTGGCGACGGCGGGGTGATCGAGTCCCGCGGCTTCCTGGAATTCCTCAAGGGCAAGGTGGAGGCGCGCACCTTCGACGAGCTGGCCATCCCCCTGGAGATTGTTGCTACCGACTACGCCACCGGCGAGACCGTGATCCTGGACGAGGGCGATCTCTTCGAGGCGGTGGGGGCGAGCATGGCCGTGCCCGGGCTCTTCCCCCCGGTGCGCCGGGACGGCCGCCTTCTCATCGATGGCGGTACCTCGAATCCGCTTCCCTACGATCGGCTCCTGGGGCGGCACGACGTGGTGGTGGCGGTGGATGTCTCCGGCAGTCGCGAGGTAACGGGGGACGGGGTGGGCTGGAGTGACCTCCTGTTCAAGTCCTTCGAGGTCATGCAGCAGGCCCTCATTGCCGCCCGCATGCGGGTGGCCGAGCCCGATATCCTCATCCGGCCGGATGTCAGCGGCATCCGGCTGCTCCACTTCCACCGCGTGGAGGCCATCCTGGAGCAGGCCGAGCCGGCGGCGGCGGAGCTGCGGCGGGCACTCATCGAGGCCGGGGTGCGCCGAGAGGAGGGGCGTTGATGCGGGCGCGGGGGGCTTTATTGCCATCACCGCGCCAATAGGGGAGAATTGCCGGCTCAAAAATCCCCAGGGGGCGCCTGCCCGGACCGGCGCCCGGTTCCGAATTCATTAACTGGTTCAAGAGGTTGGGTGAAGTCGTGGTAGCTGCCCCGAGCAGGGCGCCCGCGTGAGTGCGACCCCTTTGACCAAGCTTGCAGGAGAAGCCACATGCCGACCCGCAGAGATCTAGCCAACGCCGTCCGCGCCCTCTCCATGGACGCGGTGCAGAAGGCCAAGTCGGGCCACCCCGGCGCTCCCATGGGGATGGCCGACATCGCCGAGGTCCTCTGGAACGACTTCATGGACCACGATCCGGCCAACCCGTCCTGGGCCGACCGTGACCGCTTCGTGCTCTCCAACGGCCACGGCTCCATGCTGATCTACTCCCTCCTCCACCTCACGGGCTACGACCTGCCCATGGAGGAGATCAAGAAGTTCCGCCAGCTCCACTCCCAGACCCCGGGCCACCCCGAGGTGGGCTATACCGCCGGTATCGAGACCACCACCGGCCCGCTGGGCCAGGGCATCTCCAACGCCGTGGGCATGGCGCTGGCGGAGAAGGTGCTGGAGGGGCAGTTCAACACCCCCGAGCACCACATCGTCGACCACTACACCTACTGCTTCCTGGGTGACGGCTGCCTCATGGAGGGCGTCTCCCACGAGGCCTGCGCCCTGGCCGGTACCTGGGGCCTGGGCAAGCTGGTGGCCTTCTGGGACGACAACGGCATCTCCATCGACGGCCACACCGAGGGCTGGTTCACCGACGACACCCCGGGCCGCTTCGAGGCCTACGGCTGGCACGTCATCCGCGGCGTGGACGGCCACGACGCCGAGGCCATCAAGAAGGCCATCGGCGAGGCCCGCTCGGTGAACGACAAGCCGACCCTCATCTGCACCAAGACCGTCATCGGCTTCGGCGCCCCCAACCTCTGCGGCAGCCACGACTGCCACGGCGCCCCGCTGGGCGACGACGAGATCGCCGAGACGCGCAAGAACATCGGCTGGGAGCACGGCCCCTTCGAGATCCCGGACGACATCTACAGCGGCTGGGATGCCAGGGCCAAGGGCGCCGAGGCGCGCAAGCACTGGGAGGAGAAGTTCGAGGCCTACCGCAAGGCCAACCCCGAGCTGGCCGCCGAGTTCGAGCGCCGGGTGCTGAAGGGGGACCTGCCGGCCGACTGGGCGAAGAAGGCCGAGGACTTCATCAACCAGGTCGCCGAGAAGGGCGAGAAGGTCGCCACCCGCAAGGCCTCCCAGGCGGCCATCACCGGCTACGCCGAGGCCCTGCCCGAGTTCCTGGGCGGCTCCGCCGACCTCACCGGCTCCAACAACACCGACTGGAAGGGCTGCAAGGACATCACGGCCACCGTGTCGGATGGCAACTACATCCACTACGGCGTCCGCGAGTTCGGCATGGCCGCCATCATGAACGGCGTCGCCCTGCACGGCGGCTTCGTGCCCTTCGGCGGCACCTTCATGATGTTCTCCGACTACGCCCGCAACGGCGTGCGCATGTCGGCGCTCATGAAGCAGAAGGTCATCTACGTCTTCACCCACGACTCCATCGGTCTGGGCGAGGACGGCCCCACCCACCAGCCGGTGGAGCACCACGCCAGCCTGCGCCACATCCCGAACCTGGACGTGTGGCGGCCGGCCGACGCCGTGGAGACTGCCGTCGCCTGGCGCTGCAGCATCGAGCGCAACGACGGCCCCTCCGCGCTGGCGCTCTCCCGCCAGGGCCTGCCCCACATGGCGCGGGACGGCCAGCAGATGGCCGACATCCAGCGCGGCGGCTACATCCTGCGCGACTGCGACGGTGACCCCGAGGCCATCATCATCGCCACCGGTTCCGAGGTGGAGATCGCCATGAATGCCGCCGAGGAGCTCTCCGACCGCAAGGTGCGCGTGGTCTCCATGCCCTGCGTGGAGCGCTTCGAGGCCCAGGACGCCGCCTACCGCGAGAAGGTCCTGCCGTCGAGCTGCCGCAACCGGGTCTCCGTGGAGGCCGGTGTCACCGATTACTGGGCCCGCTACATCGGCCTGGACGGCAAGGCGGTGGGCATCGACACCTTCGGCGAGTCCGCCCCGGGCGGCGACCTCTACGAGTACTTCGGCCTCACCACGCCGAAGGTCGTCGAGGCCGTGAAGTCCGTGCTGGCCTGAGGGCCGCTTCCCCGCTCCGGGCCGGAATGAGCCCGGCGCGGGCCGATTTCCAGCAAAACTTCAGCATCAGGAGTAGAGAGCAATGACGATCAAGGTTGGTATCAACGGCTTCGGCCGCATCGGCCGCATGGTCTTCCGTGCCATCGCCAAGGACTTCCCGAACCTCGAGGTGGTCGGTGTCAACGACCTGCTGGAGCCGGACTATCTGGCCTACATGCTGCGTTACGACTCCGTCCACGGCCGCTTCGGCGGCGAGATCTCCGTCGAGGGCGACAACCTCGTGGTCGACGGCAAGAAGATCCGCCTGACCGCCGAGAAGGACCCGGCCGCCCTGAAGTGGGGCGACATCGGCGCCGATCTGGTCATCGAGTCCACCGGCCTCTTCCTAACCGCCGAGACCGCCCAGAAGCACCTGGACGCCGGCGCCAAGAAGGTCGTGATGTCCGCGCCCTCCAAGGACGACACCCCCATGTTCGTCTACGGCGTGAACCACACCGACTACAGCGGCCAGACCATGATCTCCGCCGCCTCCTGCACCACCAACGCCCTGGCGCCGGTGGCCAAGGTCCTGCACGACAAGTTCGGCATCAAGCGCGGCCTGATGACCACCGTGCACGCCGCCACCGCCACCCAGAAGACCGTGGACGGCCCCTCCCAGAAGGACTGGCGCGGCGGCCGCGGCATCCTGGAGAACATCATCCCGTCCTCCACCGGTGCCGCCAAGGCGGTGGGCAAGGTCCTCTCCGACCTCAACGGCAAGCTCACCGGCATGGCCTTCCGCGTGCCGACCTCCGACGTCTCCGTGGTGGATCTCACCGCCGAGCTGGACAAGGAGGCCGACTACGACGCCGTCTGCAAGGCGATGAAGGAGGCCTCCCAGGGTGAGCTCAAGGGCGTCCTCGACTACACCGACGACAAGGTCGTCTCCACCGACTTCCGTGGCGCCACCGCCCCGTCGGTCTTCGACGCCGGTGCCGGCATCCAGCTCGACCCCACCTTCGTGAAGGTCGTCGCCTGGTACGACAACGAGTACGGCTACACCTGCAACATGCTCCGCATGGCCGAGCACGCCGCCAGCAACTAGGGCGCGCTCCGGGGGTGGCCTCCGGGCCACCCCGCCCCCGCGGGGGGCATCGGCCGGGGTCGCCGTGCGCGGCCCCCGCCAATGGCTCCCGAGTTTTCTGATTGAGGAGGTTACTAGCATGGCCACCATTCGCATGACCGATCTCGACCTCGCCGGCAAGCGCGTGCTCATCCGCGAGGACCTGAACGTGCCGATCAAGGAAGGCAAGGTGGGGGATGACACCCGCATCCGCGCCTCCCTGGAGACCATCCGCCACGCCAAGGATGCCGGCGCCAAGGTGATGCTCATGTCCCACCTGGGCCGCCCCGAGGAGGGCGTGCCGGACCAGGAGAACTCCATCCAGCCGGTGGCCGACCACCTCTCCGGCCTGCTGGGCGAGACCGTCCGCGTCCTCCCCGACTACCTGGAGAACGAGCCCCAGGTCGGCGAGGGCGAGGTGGTCCTGCTGGAGAACGTCCGCTACAACACGGGCGAGAAGAAGGACGACGAGGCGCTGGCCAAGAAGTACGCGGCGCTGTGCGACGTCTTCGTGATGGACGCCTTCGGCACCGCCCACCGCGCCCAGGCCTCCACCCACGGCGTGGCGAAGTTCGCCCCGGTGGCCTGCGCCGGCCCGCTCCTCGGCCGCGAGCTGGACTCCCTGGCCGCCGCCCTGGAGAACCCGCGCCGGCCCATGGTGGCCATCGTCGCCGGCTCCAAGGTCTCCTCCAAGCTCACCGTGCTGGAGCAGCTCTCCACCAAGGTGGACCAGCTCATCGTCGGTGGCGGCATCGCCAACACCTTCATCAAGGCCGCCGGGTACAACATCGGCAAGAGCCTCTACGAGGAGGACCTGGTGGGCGAGGCCAAGCGCCTCATGGACCAGGCCAGGGCCGCTGGGGGCGAGATCCCGATCCCCAGCGATGTCACCGTGGGCAAGGAGTTCTCCGAGAGCACCCCCGCCGAGGTGAAGCCGGTGGACGGCGTCGCCGATGACGACATGATCTTCGACGTCGGCCCGGAGACCGCCGGCCGCTTCGACGGCATGCTCAAGGATGCCGGCACCATCGTCTGGAACGGTCCGGTGGGTGTGTTCGAGTTCGACCAGTTCGGCAAGGGGACCGAGGCCATGGCCAAGGCCATCGCCGCCTCCGACGCCTTCTCCATCGCCGGCGGCGGGGACACCCTCGCGGCGGTGGCCAAGTACGGCGTGGAAGACGGCGTCTCCTACATCTCCACCGGCGGCGGGGCCTTCCTGGAATTCCTGGAGGGCAAGATCCTGCCGGCCGTGGCCATCCTCGAGGAACGCGCAAAGGAGGCGTAAGGGTCACCGGGGTCTGCGGACCCCCTCGACCGCGCATGCGTATGCCCAGACGAACCAAGATCGTAGCCACACTGGGTCCGGCCACCGACGACCCCAAGATGATCGACCGGATCATCGAGGCCGGGGTCGATCTGGTCCGGATCAACTTCTCCCACGGTGAACCCGACGAGCACCGCGAGCGGGTGGAGCGGGTGCGCAATCGCGCCCGGGCCCACGGCCGCCAGGTGGGTGTCCTCGCCGACCTCCAGGGGCCCAAGATCCGCATCGAGTGCTTCGCGGACGGCCCCATCGAGCTGGAAGAGGGGACCCGCTTCACCCTCGATGCCGACCTCGACGAGCACGCCGGGACCCGCGAGGCGGTGAGCATCGGCTACAAGGCCCTGCCGGACGATGTCAGCCGCGGCGACACCCTCCTGCTGGATGACGGGCGCCTCGTCCTCTGGGTGGAGGAGGTGGAGGGCCGCCGGATCCACTGCAAGGTGGTGGTCGGCGGGACCCTCTCGGATCGCAAGGGGATCAACCGCCAGGGTGGCGGGCTCTCCGCGCCCACGCTCACCGAGAAGGATCGCCAGGACATCCGCCTGGCCGCCTCCTTCGAGGCCGACTACCTGGCCGTCTCCTTCCCCCGCTCCGCGGCGGACATCCAGGAGGCGCGCGACCTCATGGAGGCCGCGGGGGGCACCCAGACCGGCATCGTCGCCAAGATCGAGCGGGCCGAGGCGCTGGATGCCATCGACGAGATCATCGAGGCCACGGATTCCATCATGATCGCTCGTGGCGACCTCGGGGTGGAGATCGGCGATGCCGCCCTGCCGCCGGTGCAGAAGGACCTCATCAAGAAGGCGCGGACGCGCAACCGGGCGGTGATCACGGCCACCCAGATGATGGAGACCATGGTCACCCAACCCATGCCCACCCGGGCCGAGGTCTTCGACGTCGCCAATGCCGTCTTCGACGGTACCGATGCGGTGATGCTCTCCGCCGAGACCGCCACCGGCGCGTACCCGGACAAGGTCATCGCCACCATGGGCCGCATTGCCCAGGAGGCGGAGAAGCAGCGGCGGATGACCCACTCCGAGCACCGGCTGGACACCGAGTTCACCCGGATCGACGAGGCCATCGCCATGTCGACGATGTACGCCGCCAACCACCTGCGGGTGGCGGCCATCGCCTCGCTCACCGAGTCGGGCTCCACGCCGCTGTGGATGTCGCGCATCAGTTCGGGCATCCCCATCTACGCCTTGACCCCGCACGTGCGTACACGTAGAAAGGTGACCCTTTACCGGGGCGTCTATCCGGTGAGCTTCAAGCCCACCGGGGGCGATGCCGACCAGGTCAATCGCGAGGCCGTCGAAGAGCTTCTGCGCCGCGGCGCCGTCCGCGAGGGCGACCACGTGATCCTCACCAAGGGGGACCGGATGGGGATCCACGGTGGTACCAACGTCATGAAGATCATCAAGGTCGGGGAGCACGAGCCGCCTGCCGAGGGCTCGGCATGACCCCGTCGAATATCGGTTGACCGGCCCCGGGCCGGTCACCAGAATCGCTTCGATCGCAATAACGCCCAAGGAGGTCCAACATGGCCCTGATTTCCCTTCGCGAGCTGCTGGACTATGCGGCCGAGCACGACTTCGGCCTGCCAGCCTTCAACGTGAACAACCTGGAGCAGATCCAGGCCATCATGCAGGCTGCCCACGAGGTGGACAGCCCCGTGATCATGCAGGGCTCCGCCGGCGCCCGTAAGTACGCCGGCGAGCCCTTCCTGCGCCACCTCATCGAGGCGGCCCTGGAAGAGTATCCGGACGTCCCCGTGGTCATGCACCAGGACCACGGCTCCGAGCCCGGTGTCTGCCTGCGCTCCATCCAGTCCGGCTTCTCCTCGGTGATGATGGACGGCTCCCTCATGCCCGACATGAAGACGCCGGCCACCTACGAGTACAACGTCGACGTGACCCGCAAGGTCGTCGAGATGGCCCACGCGGTCGGCGTCTCCGTCGAGGGCGAGCTGGGCTGCCTGGGCTCCCTGGAGACCGGCCAGGCCGGTGAAGAGGACGGCTCCGGCGCCGAGGGCACCCTCTCCCACGACCAGCTCCTCACCGATCCGGAAGAGGCCGCCGACTTCGTCAAGCAGACCGGCGCCGACGCCTTGGCCATCGCCATCGGCACCAGCCACGGCGCCTACAAGTTCACCCGTCCCCCGACGGGCGACATCCTCGCCATCGAGCGGGTCAAGGAGATCCACGCCCGCATCCCGGATACCCACCTGGTGATGCACGGCTCCTCCTCCGTCCCGCAGGAGTGGCTGGACATCATCAACGAGTACGGCGGCGAGATGCCGGAGACCTACGGCGTCCCGGTCAAGGAGATCCAGGAGGGCATCAAGCACGGCGTGCGCAAGGTCAACGTCGACACCGACCTGCGCCTGGCCTCCACCGGCGCGGTGCGCAAGCACCTGGCCGAGAACAAGGATAACTTCGACCCGCGGAAGTTCCTGAAGGAGTCCACCGCCGCCATGAAGGAGGTCTGCAAGGCCCGCTACGAGGCCTTCGGCTCTGCCGGCCACGGCTCCAAGATCAAGCCGACCCGGCTGATCCACATGGTGTCGCGCTACGACTCCGGCGAGCTGGACCCCCGCGTCAAGTAAGGGACTCTCTCGTCCCTCCCGGGCCCTTGGCGGCCCGGGCGTCGACCCCCGGTTCCCCTTGCGGGGGCCGGGGGTCTTTGCGTTGGAGACCCGGGAATCGGGTTCGTGGTAGCGTGGGCGGCGCCTTAGGAGGGAAGACACGCGGGCCGAGAAGAAAACCGGGGCCCGAGCACGGGACTGCGAATATGCGATTCTCCGGGATCCGTGACTGGATTACCCACCAGCTCCATCGGCTGCCCCGGCAGTGCCCCCACTGCCACGGCCGGGTCGGCCCCATGGACCTGCTCTTCGGCCGGGGGATGAGCCGGGCCGAGACCTACCACTGCCGCCACTGCGGCACGCCCATCTCGCCACCGCTCTCCCGTTACGGCGGCGTGGCCGCGGTGGCCTTCACCGGCGCCGTGGTCATCGCCCAGCTTGCGCCGTCGGGCTGGCGCCTGCCCCTGATCCTGCTCTTCGGCGGCGCAGTCCTGGCCGCCACCTACTACCTGCTGCCGTTGACGGTCCGTGCCGGTGAGTAGGCCGGCTCAATAAGGGCCGATGCCTCCTCCAGGAGGAAGGAGCGCAGGGCGGACGCCGCCGGGGAGAGGCGCTTGCCCTCGCGGTAGACCAGGTACCAGTGGCGCAGGATGGGAAAGTCCTCCACGTCCAGGACGGTGAGATGCCCGGTCTCTCTCTCCAGGCCCAGGGTGTGGATGGACACCAGCCCGAGCCCCAGCCCGGCCTCCACCGCCTGCTTGATGGCCTCGTTGGAGGACATCTCCATGCCGGTGCGGAGCTCCAGCCCGTGGCGGGCAAAGTGGCGCTCCATGGCGATCCGCGTCCCGGAACCCTGCTCCCGGATGACGAAGGTCTCCTCCCGGAGCCGCTCGAAGGGGAGCGGACCCTCGCCGGCAAGGGGATGGTCCGGCGGGGCGATGACCACCAGCGGATTCTCCATGAAGGCCTCGGCCACCAGGCTGCTCTCCTCCGGCGGTTGACCCATGATGACCATGTCCCGCGTGTTCTCCGCCAGCTGGTTGAGCAGACCGGCGCGATTGGTGACCTCCAGGCGGACCGTGACCTCGTCGAAGCGCTTGTTGAACTCCGCCAGCAGCCGGGTGGCGAAGTAGTTGGCCGTCGAGGCCACCGCCACGTCCAGCACGCCCGACTGAACCCCGCCGAGGGCCTCGAGCCCCGCGGTAAGGTCGTCCATCTGCTGTTCGATGGCGCGGGCGTGGTCCAGCATCAGGCGGCCGGCCTCGGTGAGGTGGATTCGACGCCCCAGCTGCTCGAACAGCGGCAGGCCGGCGGAATCCTCCAGCTGCTTCACCTGCATGGAGACGGCCGGCTGGGTGAGGTGGAGCTCCTCGGCGGCCCGGGTAAAGGAGAGGTGGCGGGCAACGGCGTCAAAAACCCGGAGCTGGCGGAAGGTAACCCGGCGCATGTCGACTCCTATAAGTCTTACCTTATCCCTGCAATCATTATTATTGAGTTCTCCTGATGGGGCAACTCCGCTATGGTCATTGGCATCCGGATCGACGGGGTCGTCGACCACGGAATCCCTCGCGCGGGCCCGGCCCGCGTGTCCAGCCAAGCAACGGAGGACGACCAAGCCATGGCGAAAAAGTACGAGGCGGGAGTCAAGGATTACCGCGAGACCTATTGGGAGCCGGACTACAACATCAAGGAGAGTGATTTCCTTGCCGTCTTCAAGGTGACGCCGCAGGAAGGCGTCCCGCGCGAGGAGGCCGCCGCCGCGGTGGCCGCCGAGAGCTCCACCGGTACCTGGACGACCGTCTGGACCGA
The DNA here is from genome assembly GCF_900112605.1 of Thiohalospira halophila DSM 15071. Classification (NCBI taxonomy): domain Bacteria; kingdom Pseudomonadati; phylum Pseudomonadota; class Gammaproteobacteria; order Thiohalospirales; family Thiohalospiraceae; genus Thiohalospira; species Thiohalospira halophila. Next base: position 97,162 of record NZ_FOMJ01000005.1, on the reverse strand, counting down.
CCTGCTCACCGACCTGGACCACTACAAGGGCCGCGCCTACAAGGTCGAGGACGTCCCCGGTGACGACGAGGCGTTCTACGCCTTCATCGCCTACCCGCTGGACCTCTTCGAAGAGGGCTCCGTGGTCAACGTCTTCACCTCCCTGGTGGGCAACGTCTTCGGCTTCAAGGCCGTCCGCGCTCTGCGCCTGGAGGACGTGCGCGTCCCGCTGGCCTTCGTTACCACCTGCAACGGCCCGCCCCACGGCATCCAGGTCGAGCGCGACAAGATGGACAAGTACGGCCGGCCCATGCTCGGCTGCACCATCAAGCCCAAGCTCGGTCTCTCCGCCAAGAACTACGGCCGGGCCTGCTACGAGGGCCTGCGCGGCGGTCTCGACTTCACCAAGGACGACGAGAACGTCAACTCCCAGCCCTTCATGCGCTGGCGCGATCGCTTCCTCTTCGTGAAGGAGGCCATCGACAAGGCCGAGGCCGAGACCGGCGAGCGCAAGGGTCACTATCTCAACGTGACCGCGCCGACCCCGGAAGAGATGTACAAGCGGGCCGAGTTCGCCAAGGAGATCGGCGCGCCCATCATCATGCACGACTACATCACCGGCGGCTTCACGGCCAACACCGGCCTGGCGCAGTGGTGCCGTGACAACGGCCTCCTGCTCCACATCCACCGCGCCATGCACGCGGTGCTCGACCGCAGTCCCAAGCACGGTATCCACTTCCGCGTGCTGACCAAGATCCTGCGGCTCTCCGGTGGTGACCACCTCCACACCGGCACCGTGGTGGGCAAGCTCGAGGGTGACCGCGACGCCACCCTCGGCTGGATCGACCTGTTGCGCGACTCCTACGTCAAGGAAGACCGCAGCCGCGGCATCTTCTTCGACCAGGACTGGGGTGCCATGCCCGGCGCCCTGCCGGTCGCCTCCGGCGGCATCCACGTCTGGCACATGCCGGCGCTGGTCTCCATCTTCGGCGACGACTCCGTCCTGCAGTTCGGCGGCGGCACCCTGGGCCACCCCTGGGGCAACGCCGCCGGCGCCGCGGCCAACCGCGTCGCCGTCGAGGCCTGTGTCCAGGCCCGCAACGAGGGTCGCGAGCTGGAGAAGGAAGGCAAGGAGATCCTCCAGAACGCCGCCAAGCACAGCCCCGAGCTGAAGATCGCCATGGAGACGTGGAAGGAGATCAAGTTCGAGTTCGACACCGTCGACAAGATCGATTCCTCCCACAAGTAAGGGCCGCCCGGCGGGGCCCGAGCGGCCCCGCCAGCGACCGGAATCAACCGATTTCGAGGATTGAACAATGAGCGAGATGCAGGACTACAAGTCGAGCCTCAGCGACCCGGCCAGCCGGAAGTTCGAGACCTTCTCCTACCTCCCGGAGATGACTCAGGACCAGATCCGCAAGCAGGTCCAGTACATCGTCAACCAGGGCTGGAACCCGGCCATCGAGCACACCGAGCCGGAGAACGCCTTCAGCCACTACTGGTACATGTGGAAGCTGCCCATGTTCGGTGAGACCGACGTGGACGCCATCCTGGCCGAGGCCGAGGCCTGCCACAAGGAGCACCCGAACAACCACGTGCGCCTGGTGGGCTTCGACAACTACGCCCAGAGCCAGGGCGCCAACATGGTGATCTTCCGCGGCAAGATGTCGTAAGGGTCGCCGACCCCGGGCCCCGGACCCGTTCCGGCGCCCGGGGCCTTTCGGGGCACCGCCCCGGGAGGCCGGCGGAAAGCCGGTGGGCTTTCCCCCGTCTTCCCATTGCAGGCCGAGTCACAAGGAGCCGGAACCATGACCGACGCCAACGCCGAGCAGTACCGGATCACCGAGGAGCCCTTCTACCGGGTCGTCCACGACGAGGACCAGCTCTACACGGCGGCCTACGAGGCGCGCATGCCCATGATGCTCAAGGGCCCCACGGGCTGCGGCAAGTCGCGCTTCGTGGAGTACATGGCGTGGAAGCTGGGCCGGCCGCTCATTACCGTGGCCTGCAACGAGGACATGACCGCCTCCGACCTGGTGGGGCGCTACCTGCTGGATGCCGAGGGCACCCGCTGGCAGGACGGTCCCCTTACCGTGGCCGCACGCATCGGCGCCATCTGCTACCTGGACGAGGTGGTCGAGGCGCGCCAGGACACCACCGTCATCATCCACTCCCTCACCGACCACCGGCGCGAGCTGCCGCTGGAGAAGAAGGGCGAGGTGGTGAAGGCCCACGATGACTTCCAGCTGGTGATCTCCTACAACCCGGGCTACCAGAACCTGATGAAGGATCTGAAGCAGTCCACCAAACAGCGTTTCGCCGCCCTGGACTTCGACTATCCCGAGTCCGAGGACGAGTCGGCCATCGTCGCCCACGAGACCGGCATCGACCCCGACGCGGCGGACAAGCTGGTCCAGATCGCCCACCGCGCCCGGAACCTCAAGGGCCACGGCCTGGACGAGGGGATCTCCACCCGTCTGCTGGTCTACGCCGGCAACCTCATGGCCAAGGGGGTCGAGCCCCGGTCGGCCTGCATGATGTCCCTGGTGCGGCCGATCACCGACGACCCGGACATGCGCGACACCCTGGACGCCGCCGTCAGTACCTACTTCTAGGCGGTCGCGGCCGGCGCCGGGCGTCGGCCACTGGGGAAGCTCACGCACAGTCACAGGGCGGAAGCGGTCATGAGTATCAATCTCGAAGACTATCGGGAGTGCCTGGACAAGGCTGGCGGCCATGTCAGCGAGACCCTGGAGGCGAGCTACGCCGAGGCCTCCCGGGTCATGTCGCCGCGCGGCCTGGCCAACTACCTCGAGGGTGCGCGCGCCCTGTGCGAGCTGGGCCGGGGCACCGACCTGGTGGAGTCCTACCTGGAATCCATGCCCGCCGTGGCGCGGGAGGTGGGCGAGGACGTCGTCCCCTCCATCGCCAGCGCGGCCATGAAGCTCGCCTCCATGGTGAGCGGGGCGGTCATCGCCCTGCTCATGGACAGCATGCCCACGGCCGCCCGGCGGCTGGGCGACGCCGGGCTGGTGGAGGACTACCTGGAGCTCATCCACAAGCTCTCCGCCCGGGCCACCCGCGGCCTGCGGCCCATGCTGGAGCACCTGGACGAGCTCTTCTCCAAGCTGACCCTGGGCGGCCTGCGCCGCTGGGCCATGTGGGGGGCCGAGGCCCACGCCCGCGACTTCGGCGCCATGAAGGCCTACTTCGCCCTGGAGTCCGCGGACAGCCAGGCCGTGCTGCAGAAGGAGCGGCGCGGCGTCCTCTTCGTGGACAACCAGCGCCGCCTGAACATGTACCTGCGGGCGCTGTGGGGGCGCGACTTCTTCCTGCGCCCCACCTCCGGCGACGTGGAGAGCCGGGAGGGTTTCCGCCCCTTCATCCAGCAGGGGGTCATCCACCTGCCGGATGCCTACGACGACTACGACGACATCCCGGGGACCCAGCTCTACCGGGCGGCGGCGGCCCACGCGGCGGCGCACATCGTCTATACCACCGAGCGGATCGACCCCGAGGAGCTCACACCGTCCCAGAAGATCTTCGTCGGCCTGTTCGAGGATGCCCGGGTGGAGGCGCTGGCCCTGCGGGAATTCCCGGGGCTGGGCGCCATCTGGCAGGGCTTCCACGACAAGCTCGTGGAGATGAGCTGTGCCACCGACCCGGTGGTCGCCCGCCTGGAACGCGCCGCCCGCGCTATGCTGGAGCCGGACTACCCGGACGACGATCCCTGGGTGAACGAGGCGGTGGCCGCCTTCCGCGAGGCCTTCGCCGAGCGCCCGCAGGACCCGCAGATGAGCCGGGACCTGGGCCTGCGCTTGTTCGACCGGGTGACGGAGCTGGGCCACGAGATGCCGACCATCTCGATGCTGGAGTCCATGGCCATCCCCTACCGGGACGACAACCGCTACCTCTTCGTCAGCGAGGAGAGGGACTGGTTCGAGTCGGAGTACGTGCCGGCCAGCCAGCAGCAGGTGCGCAAGACGGTCAATCTCATGGAGCTGGTCAACGAGCTGGACTGCGAGCTGGCCGGTGACGACGCCCAGGAGATCTGGCGCTACGAGGGCCAGTTCTGGCTGGACCAGGAGGCGTGCACCATCAACGAGCTGGAGGGCAAGGAGCCCGTCTCCGAGCCCTTCCACTACCCCGAGTGGGACTACCAGGTCCAGCTCCACCGCCCGGACTGGGTCAGCGTCATCGAGCGGCGCCAGGGCAAGGGCGACCCCGAGGACATCGAGCGCATCCTCACCGATTACAAGCCGGTGGCCTCCCGCCTCAAGCACATCATCGATGCGCTGCAGCCCCAGGGCGTGATCCGTCAGCGCCACCAGGAGGACGGCGACCAGATCGACATCAACGCCGCCGTGGACGCCATGGTCGACCTGCGCATGGGCCACTCCCCGGACCCCCGGGTGAACGTCCGGCTCATCCGCAAGACCCGCGACCTGGCGGTGGTGGTCCTCCTGGACATGTCCGAGTCCACCAACGAGACCCTGCCGGGGACCGACCGGCCGGTGCTCGACCTCACCCGGGAGGCGGCCAGCCTGCTCTCCTGGGCCATCGACGGCATCGGCGACCCCTTCGCCGTCCACGGCTTCGCCTCCGACGGCCGCCACGACGTCCAGTACTACCGCTACAAGGACTTCGGCGAGGGCTTCAACGACAAGGTGAAGTCGCGGCTGGCGGGGATGCAGGGCGGTCTGTCCACCCGCATGGGCGGGGCCCTGCGCCACGCCGCCGACCACCTGAAGCAGCAGCCGCAGCAGAAGAAGCTGGTGCTCATGGTCACCGACGGCGAGCCCTCGGATATCGATATCCGCGACCCGCAGTACCTGCGCCAGGACACCAAGAAGGCGGTGGAGGAGCTGGGCAGCGAGGGGATCATGACCTACTGCCTGACCCTGGACCCCGAGGCGGACGACTACGTCTCCCGGATCTTCGGGCCCAACCGCTACACCATCATCGACCACGTCCAGAAGCTCCCGGAGAAGCTGCCGGCGCTCTTCGCCAGCCTGACCTCCTGACCGCTACCCGGTGCGGTGGTCAGGACCGGCGCTGGGGCCTATCATTGCCCCACGGTCCCCGAACGGAAGGGCGTCATGCTGCTGCACCGGGCCTTCATCGCCTCCGCCCGGCGCCATCGGGGCAAGCTCGCCCTGGTGGACCGGACCACCGACCGTCGCCTGACCTACGGCCGCGCCCTCATCGGGGCGCTGGTGGTCCGGCGCTGGCTGCGCCGGCTCTCCTCCGCCCACGTGGGTATCCTGATGCCCACCTCCGCCGGCGGTGCGCTGGGCATCATCGGCGCCCTGATGGCCGGCCGCATCCCGGTGATGATCAACTACTCCACCGGGGCCACCGAGAACATCGCTATGGCCCGCCGGCGGACGGGTCTGCGGACCGTGGTCACGGCCCGCACGCTCCTCCACCGCCTGGATATCCCCGAGGATGCCGACATGCTCTGCATGGAGGACATCCTCGCCGGCACGGGGAAGGTCGCCCGGGCCCTGGCCGCGGTCCAATCCTGGCTGCCGCGCCCCCTGCTGGAGTGGACCATCCACGGCGGCGCCCCGGACGACACCGCGGTCCTGCTATTCACCTCGGGCTCGGAGGCCGAGCCCAAGGCGGTGGAACTTACCCATCGCTCCATCGGCTCCAACCTGGAGGCGGTGGAGGCCGCCTACGCCGCCGCCCACCCCAATGGCGTGATGCTGGCGACCCTGCCGCTCTTCCACGTCTTCGGCTTCTCCACCACCCTCTGGCTGCCCCTCTACCTGGGCCAGACGGTGGTCACCTGGGCCAACCCGCTGGAGTTCAAGACCGTGGCCGAGATTATCCGGGAGGAGGCGCCCACCCTGGTCATCACCACGCCCTACTTCCTGGCCGGCTACCTGCGCGCCGCCTCGCCCGGCGATTTCGCCTCGGTGGAGCTGCTGGTGGTGGGCGCCGACCGCGCCCCGGAGTGGCTCCATCGCCGGGTCGCCGAGGACCACGGCCTCACCCTGCTGGAGGGCTACGGCACCACCGAGACCAGCCCGGTGATCAGCGCCAACCCCGAGGGGGCGCCGCGGGCCGGCTCCGTGGGCCGCCCCGTGCCCGGGGTCGAGGTGCGGCTGGTGGGCGTGGAGGATGACGAGCCGCGGGCGGCGGGGGAGGAGGGCCGGGTCCAGGTCCGCGGGCCCGGGGTGATGAAGGGCTACTACAACGACGTCGAGGCGACGCTGCTCAAGTTCCACCAGGGCTGGTACGAGACCGGCGACGTCGGCGTGATGGACGAGGAGGGCTACCTCTGGCTCTCCGGGCGGTTGAGCCGGTTCGTGAAGATCGCCGGGGAGATGGTCTCCCTGCCCCGAGTGGAGAAGGCGGCCGCCGCCCATCTGCCGCCCGAGGCGGAGGTCTGTGCCGCCGGGATCGACGACCCCCGCAAGGGGACGGCCATCGCCCTGGCCGTGGTCCCCGCGGAGGGCGAGAGTATCGATCCGGACCGCCTGCGCCGCTCCCTGCACGACGATCTGCCCGCCCTTGCCCGGCCGCGCCGGGTCTACCAGGTGGCCGAGTTGCCCAAGATGGCCAGCGGCAAGGTCGATTTCCGCCGGGGGGAGCAGGCGATCCGCGCCCTTGCCGCCGGCGAGGGCATGCCCTAGTCTGCGCGCTTCGGATCTCGGCAGGAGGGCCCATGGACCGGAACCCGGATAGACCGTATCGATGCGCGAACCGTGGGGAGGGCACCTGAATGGAGGCCCTGGTCGAACTGGTCCAGGTGATCGTCTGGCCGGCCGCCCTGGTCTGGCTGGGCTATCTCTTCCGCAACGAGATCCGGGAGATGAGCAAGCGCTTTGCCTGGGGGGCTGAGCGGAGCACACGCGGTCGCCTGGAGGAGGGACTGGATCGGGCCGACGAGGCCTGGGAGACGGTGAAGGGTCAGCTCGGGAACCGGCGGGCGGAGCCCTCCATCTCCGGCTCCCCCATCCGCTACGAGGTTCTCCAGCGCCTGGCCCAGACCTCGGCCCGGGCCGCCATCCTCGAGACCTGGACCGAGGTGGAGGCGGCCATCACCGACGCCGCCGGGCAGTACTTCGACCTCCACCGCGGCCCCATGGCCAGCCGTCGGGTGGTGGAGCGCCTCATCGAGGACGAGCGCCTCCCCCGCGAGGCGCTGCCCTTCTATCAGGCCCTGCGGGACCTGCGGAATGCCGCCACCCACTATCCCGACCGGGTCCTCACCCAGGAGGATGCGGAACGCTTCCTGGATCACACCCTGGAGCTGGCGCGGATCGTCCGCATGGCGACCAGCTGAACCCCCGTCGTTCCGGATGGCGCGCCAGCGCCAGCCCGGAACCTCGAGAACAGGCCTTTGTTGGCGGAGAGGCGCTCAGCCCTCGGTACGACCCAGCAGGCGGTCGATGGCCTCGGCGGTAGCCAGGGCCTCGGCGGGATCGGCATCCAGGCAATTGATATGCCCCATCTTCCGCCCCGGCCGCGCCTCGGCTTTGCCGTAGAGGTGGAGCTTGGCGGCGGGGTGGGCCAGGATCGCCGGCCAGTCCGGCTCGCCGCCGGCCCAGCGCTCCCCCAGCAGATTGAGCATGGCCCCGCCGGTGAGCGGCTCCGGGGAGCCGGCGGGCAGGCCGCAGAGCATGCGGACCTGCTGCTCGAACTGGGAGGTAATGCAGGCGTCCTGGGTGATGTGGCCGCTGTTGTGGGGCCGAGGGGCGAGCTCGTTGACCAGCACCTCGCCGTCGGTGGTCTCGAACAGCTCCACCGCCAGGACGCCGTGGTAGTCCAGGGCATCGGCCACGCGCCGGGCCAGGTCCGTCGCCGCCGCCGCCGTGGCCTCGGGGATCGCGGCCGGCAGCAGGGTGTAGTCCAGGATCCCGTGGCGGTGGCGGTTCTCCACCACCGGGAAGGGGGTGACCGTGCCGTCGAAGCCGCGGGCGAGGACCACCGAGAACTCCCGCGCCAGCGCCACCTGCCGCTCCAGCACGCAGGGGACCCGGCCCAGCTCCTGGAAGGCGGCGTCGGCCAGCAGTTCATCATCCACCGCCACCTGGCCCTTGCCGTCGTACCCCAGGGTGGCGGTCTTCAGCCGCGCCGGCAGCCCCACTGCCTCCACGGCCTCGGCCACGTCGCCGGCGTCGGCGATCTCGGCGAAGGGCGCGGTGGCGATGCCGTGGTCGCGCAGGAAGCCCTTCTCCCGCAGCCGGTCCCGGGCGATGGCCACCGGCTCCGGCCCAGGCGCCAGCCGGCAGTGGGCGGCCAGCCGTTCCAGGCTCTCGGCGGGGACGTTCTCGAACTCCAGGGTGACCGCCGCGCAGCGTTCGGCGAGCCGGTCCAGGGCGGCGGCGTCGTCGTAATCGGCGCGCAGGTGGGCATCCGCCGCCTGGGCCGCCGGCGGATTCTCGCCGGGGTCCAGGACCATGACCGGATAGCCCAGCGCCTGGGCGGCGTGGACGAACATCCGGCCCAGCTGGCCGCCGCCGAGCAGGCCGAGCCAGGTCCCCGGGAGCAGGGGGGTGGTCATGCCTCGCCCTCCGGCGGCACGCGCATGGCCTCGGCGGCCTCGGTCTGCCGCTGGCGGTAGTCGGCCAGGGCCCGGGCGATGGCGGGGTCGGTACCGGCCAGCAGGGCGCCGGCGAAGAGGCCGGCATTGGCCGCCCCGGCCTCGCCGATGGCGAAGGTGGCCACCGGGATCCCCTTGGGCATCTGGACGATGGAGTAGAGGGAGTCCTGGCCACTGAGGTAGCGCGAGGGCACCGGGACACCGAGGACCGGCAGGGCGGTCTTGGCCGCCAGCATCCCGGGGAGGTGGGCGGCGCCGCCGGCGCCGGCGATGATGCAGGCCAGGCCGCGGTCGGCGGCGGTGGCGGCGTAGTCGAAGAGACGGTCCGGGGTGCGGTGGGCGGAGACCACGCGGGTCTCGTGGGCCACGCCCAGCGCCTCCAGCGCGCTGGCGGCGTGGCTCATGATCTTCCAGTCGCTCTCGCTGCCCATGACGACGCCTACACGCGGTTCGCTCATGGCCCCTCCTGCCGGTTGACGGATCCCACGGGATGAAAGGGCGCATGGTACCGGCGGGGGCCGGGCGGGACCAGCCTCGGCGCTCGGGCCCGCCGCTGGACAGGGTCGGGAGACTGCCACATACTCGGAAATGGATAGCCAGCTAGGAGGCACCCATGGCCACCCGGCTCCAGGATCTGCCGGCCCTGCGCACCATCGAGACCAAGGTCAGTGGCGAGCGGTACAACCGCGTGCGCCTGGCCCTGGCTCGCCTGGGGGAGCCGCTGCTGCTCGACCTCCCCGGGCTGCGCAGCCTGGCCATGCACCTGGAAGCGGGGACCTGGATCTGTGTCGATCGCTCCCTGGACGACATGCCGGTGCTGGCCTGGACCGATTTCCGCCACGGCGCCTCCGTGGACCCGGCCGCCATCATCCCCTGCCGCCTCAACTTCTTCCACGCCCACGCCGGCATGGTCATGAGCAGCGCCCTGGACAAGATGGACTTCGAGCTCTCCCGGCGCCTGCGCAGCGAGGAGCGCGGTGGGGTCGTTCCCTTCCGCCGGCGGGAGGAGGGTGCATGAGGGCCATGGTCGTCCGGCTGCTGCTGGTCGCCCTGGTGAGCCTGGGCGCGGTGGCCACCGCGCCGGCCCTTGAGGCGGGGGCCGAAGCCCCGGTCTCCTCGGCCCATGAGGCCGGGCATGCCGGCGGCCACGATGGCCACCACGCCGACTGCACCTGCGACGACCTCGCCACCCTCTTCTGCTGCGGCGCCGACTGCGCCGATGGCTGCACCTCGGACTGTGCCGCGGGGAGCGGTTCCGGGGCGGCGCTGGTAGCCGGTGTGACCACCGCGACCGATGGTGCCCCCTCGACGCCGCGCGCCAGCGACCAGACCACCCCCCGCCAGCCCGGCCTCGCCCCCGAAGGTCCCCCTCCACAGCACGCCTGATCCCGTCGCGAATCCCCACCCCCGGTAACGGGGGATGACCGCCCCACGTGGGCGGTCGGCAACTGCGTTAGGAGAGGACCGTGCAAACGTCATCCCGAATACCCGCTGCCCGCCGGACGGCGGCGACCCTGATCGCTGCTCTCGTCCTGGCTGTCGCCGCCCCGTCGGTCGCCGCCCTGGAACTGGCCGAGGCCGAGGCGCTGGCCATCGAGCGCGACCCCGAGCTCCGCCGCCTTCGGGCGGAGGCCGAGGGGGAGCGCGAGGCCGCCGTGGCCGCCGGCGCCTGGCCCGACCCGCGGGTGAGCCTGGGCGCCGACTCCCTGCCCGTGGATACCTTCGCCCTGGACCAGGAGCCCATGACCCGGCTCTCCGCCGGGATCAGCCAGACCCTGCCCCGCGGCGACACCGCCGATCAGCGCCGCCTCCGGGGCGAGGCGCGCGCCCGCGCCCGGGAGGCCGCCGCCGAGGCGCGCCGGCGCGCCGTCCGCCAGGGGGTCCGCGAGGACTGGGTGGAGCTGGCCTACCGCCGGTCCGTGGTGGAGCGCCTGGCCTCGAGCCGGCAGCGGCTGGGCGCACTGGTCGACCTCACCCAGGACCGCTTCCGCCAGGGGCAGGGGGATCGGGCCGCCGTGCTGGAGGCGGAGCTGGAGGTCGAACGGCTCGCCGATCGCCAGCGGGCGGCCCGGCGGGCGGTGGCCGTGGCCCGGGCGGAGCTGGCGGAGTGGCTGGGCGAGGCCGCCGACCGGGCCGACGCCGGGAGCTGGCCGGCCCTCCCGGAGCCGGGGCCGGCGACGGCCCTGGCCGACCATCCGAGAGTCGCCACCCGGCGCGCCGAGGTGGCCGCCGCCGAGGGCGAGCGCGGCATCGCCGAGGCCGGCTACCACCCCCAGTGGGCGGTGAGCCTCGGTTACGGCTACCGGGTGGAGCCCGATACCGGCCCGGACCGCCCGGACTTCCTCAGCCTCGGTGTGAGCTTCGACCTGCCCCTGTTCACCGGTGACCGCCAGGACCGCGAGCTGGCCGCCGCCCGGGCCGGGGTCCGCGCCGGCCAGGCCCGGGTCGCCGAAACCCGGCAGCAGCTGGAGCGTCGCCTGGCCGTGGAGCGGGCCAGTCTCGACTCCCTGAAGGAGCGGGATACCGCCTACCGGGAGGACCTCCTGCCCCGGGCGCGGGAGCGCCGGGAGGCGGCGCGCGACAGCTATCGCAGTGACGTCGGCACCGCCTACTCGGTCCTGCGCGCCGAGATCGCGCTGCTGGAGGCCGAGACCAACTACCTGGCCGTGCGGCGCGATGCGCTCCAGGCCCGCGCCGCCATCCTGTATCTGCTGGGAGCCCCCTCATGACCCGTCTACTGCAATCCCCGATCTGGCTGCTCCTGCCGGCCCTCGTCCTGCTGGTCGCCTGTAGTGACCTGGCCCCGAACGAGGGTGCCGAGGGTGAAACCGCCATGGAGCATGCGGCGAAACACGCCGACCCCGACTACACCTGCCCCATGCACACCGACGTCCGCGAGGACGAGCCGGGCCAGTGCCCCATCTGCGGCATGGACCTGGTTCCCGTGGAGGAGGCCGAAGGGGCCAGCGATACCGCCGAGGGCCCCGCCGTGGAGCTGGGCGGTCGACTCACCCAGGCGCTGGGGGTGCGGACGGAGGCGGCGCGCCGGGAGGACCTGCGCCCCCGCGTCCGAGCCCCGGTGCGGCTGACCATCCCGCCGACCCAGGAACACCGCCTCCATGCGCGCGTGCGCGGCTGGGTGCGCGAACTCCACGTCGCCGGGGAGGGGGAGCCGGTGGCTGCCGGCGACCCGCTGCTCACCCTCTACAGTCCCGAGCTGGTCAACGCCCAGCGGGAGTATCTCCGGGCGCAGGGGACCGGGGGCGAGGCGGCGGCCGCCGAACGCTTGCGCGCCCTGGGGGTCTCCGACGAGGTGCGCCGGCGCATCGCCCGGGCCGGGGAGCCGCTGTCGGCGGTTCCCGTCACCGCCCCGGCGGACGGCGTGGTCACGGAGCTGCCCGTGCGGGCCGGGGAGGCGGTGGCCGTCGACCGTCTCCTGGCGACGGTGGCCGATCTGGACCCGCTCTGGGCCCTGGCCGAGGTCTCCGCCCGGGATGTGCCCGTCCTGCGGGAGGGGCTCGAGGCGGAAGTGGTCCCTCACCAGCGGCCCTGGGACCCGTGGGAGGGTACCGTCCAGCGGATCCTCCCCGAGGCCGATCCCGACAGCCGTACCGTGGCCGTGCGGATCCCGCTGGCCAACGGCGATGGCGCGCTGACCCCCGGCCTCTTCGGCCGCGCCACCATCCGCGGGCCGGCGCGGGAGGGGGTGGTCACGGTCTCGCGCCAGGCGGTGATCCGCACCGGCGAGGCGGCGCGGGTAATCATCGCCCACGGCGACGGCGGCTTCAGCCCCCGTTCGGTGGAGACGGGGCTCACCGCCGACGGTCGCATCGCCATCCTCGAGGGGCTCGAGGCCGGTGAGCGAGTGGTCACCTCCGGCCACTTCCTGCTGGACAGCGAGGCGGATACCGGCGCCGGCGGCGGACGCATGGAGGGCGCCGACGATGAGGGCGGCCATGCCGGCCACGGGGGGATGCACTGATGATCGCCGCCGTTATCCGCTGGTCCCTGGCCAACCGCTTCCTGGTCCTTACCCTCGCCGTCCTGCTCGCCGCCTGGGGCGTCTGGTCGGCCAATCGCGCGCCGGTGGACGCCATCCCCGACCTCTCGGACACCCAGGTCATCGTCCAGACCACCTGGCCGGGGCAGGCGCCGGAGGTGGTGGAGGACCAGGTCACCTACCCCCTGACCTCGGGCCTGCTGTCGGTCCCGCGGGCGGAGACGGTGCGCGGCTTCTCCTACTTCGGGGACTCCTTCGTCTACGTCGTCTTCGAGGACGGCACCGATCCCTACTGGGCCCGCTCCCGGGTGCTGGAGTCCCTGGCCCAGGTGGAGGGGGACCTGCCCGACGGCGCACGGCCGGAGCTGGGGCCGGACGCCTCCGGGGTGGGCTGGGTCTACCAGTACGCCCTGGTGGATCGCAGCGGCACCCACGACCTGGGCCAGCTCACCGCCCTCCAGGACTGGTTCCTGCAGTACGAGCTGGGCGCCCTGGAGGGGGTGGCCGAGGTGGCCACCGTGGGCGGCATGGAGCGCCAGTACCAGGTGGTCCTGGATCCGGAGGCACTGGCCATCCACGACCTCTCCGTGGGACGGGTACGCAGCGCGCTGGAGCGGGCCAACCGCGAGTCCGGCGGCTCGGTGGTGGAGCTGGCCGAGGCCGAGTACATGGTCCGCGGCCGCGGCTACCTGCGCGACCGTGACGACCTCGCCGAGGTCGCGGTGGCCACCACCGCCGAGGGGACGCCCGTGCGCCTGGCGGACATCGCCGAGATCCGGCGCGGCCCCGCCCCCCGTCGCGGTATCGCCGACCTCAACGGCGAGGGCGAGGTGGTCGGCGGCATCGTGGTTGCTCGCTACGGCGCCGACACCCGCGAGGTGATCCGGCGGGTGGAGGCGCGCCTGGAGGAGCTGGAGGGCAGCCTGCCGGAGGGTGTGGAGGTCGTGGAGACCTACGACCGCTCCGGGCTCATCGACCGCGCCGTGGCCACCCTGGGTAAGCACCTGGGAGTGGAGCTGGTGGTGGTGGCCCTCATCTGCGCGGTCTTCCTCTTCCACCTGCGCTCCACCCTGGTGGTGGTCGTGAGCCTGCCCCTGGGGGTGCTGGCGGCCATCGCCATCATGAACCTCCAGGGGGTGACCCTGAACATCATGTCCCTGGGCGGGATCATCCTCGCCATCGGCACCATGGTGGATGCCGCCATTGTCATGGTGGAGAACACCCATCGCCATCTGGGACGCGGCGGCGACCGCCGGGAGGCGGTGGCCCGGGCCACCGCGGAGGTGGGGCCGGCGCTCTTCTTCTCCCTGCTCATCGTCACCGTGAGCTTCCTGCCCGTCTTCACCCTCCAGGGGCAGGAGGGGCGGCTCTTCGCCCCCCTGGCCTGGACCAAGACCTGGGCCATGGCCGCCGCCGCGCTCCTGGCCATCACTCTGGTGCCGGTGCTCATCGCCCTGTTCGTGCGTGGCCGGCTCCGGGGGGAGGGCGAGCACCCGGTCACGCGCTGGCTGGGCCGGGGCTACGGCCCCCTGCTACGGGCGGTGCTGCACTGGCCGAAGACCATGGTGGCCGCTGCCGCCCTGCTGGTGGCCGCTACCCTGTGGCCGTTGAGCCAGCTGGGGACGGAGTTCATCCCCGAGCTGGACGAGGGTGACCTCATGTACATGCCCACCACCGATCCGGGGCTGTCCACCGGCAAGGCGCAGCAGCTGCTCCAGGTCACCGACCGGCTCATCCAGCAGGTCCCGGAGGTGGAGCGGACCTTCGGCAAGATCGGCCGGGCGGAGACGGCCACCGATCCCGCTCCCATGACCATGATCGAGACCACCATCACCCTCAAGCCCAGGGACGAGTGGCGCGAGGGCATGACCCTGGAGAAGCTCAAGGCGGAGCTGGACGAGCGGGTGGATGTGCCCGGGCTGACCAATGCCTGGGTCATGCCCATCAAGACCCGGATCGACATGCTCTCCTCGGGGGTGCGCACGCCGGTGGGGATCCGGGTCAGCGGCCCGGAGCTGGAGACCATTCAGGCCATCGGCCGGGAGATCGAGCGGGCCGTGGCCGACCTGCCGGGAACCCGGTCGGCCTTCGCCGAGCGGGTGGCGGCGGCCCGCTACATCGACGTGGACGTGGACCGCCGCGCGCTGGCGCGCTACGGCGTGGACATGGCCGAGGTCCAGGAGCTCCTGCGCCTGGCCGTGGGCGGGGCGACGGTGACCGAGACGGTGGAGGGGCGGGAGCGCTACCCGGTGAACCTGCGCTTCCCCGCCGACCGGCGGACCAGCCTGGAGGACCTGCGCAGCCTGCCGGTGGTCGCCGGGGATGGCCGCCGGGTGGCCCTGGGGGAGGTGGCCGACATCGCCATCCGCCAGGGGCCGGGGATGATCAAGAGCGAACAGGCCCGGCCGGTGGGCTGGGTCCACGTGGATCTGACCACCGGCGATCTGGCCGGCTGGGTGGAGCGGGCCCGGGGTGTCGTCGCCGACGAGGTCGAGCTACCGCCGGGCTACTCCCTGGCCTGGGCGGGGCAGTACCAGAACATGGAGCGCGCCCGGGACCACCTGTTGATGGTCGGGCCGCTGGTGCTGGTGCTCATTGCCCTGCTGCTCTACCTCAACTTCCGCGCGGCCGGTGAGGTTCTGCTCATCCTCGCCACCCTGCCGCTGGCCCTGGTGGGCGGGGTCTGGCTGCTCTGGGCCCTGGGCTACAACCTCTCCGTGGGGGTCGGTGTCGGCTTCATCGCCGTGGCCGGCGTGGCCGTGGAGCTGGGGGTGCTCATGGTGGTCTACCTGGGGCAGGCGTGGGCCGCCGCCCGGGAGGCCGCGGAGGCCGAGGGCCGCACGCCCCATCGCGGTGACCTGATGGCGGCCCTGGAGGAGGGGGCCCTGCGCCGGGTCCGGCCCATCACCATGACGGCGGTCTCGGTGATCCTGGGGCTGGCCACGGTGATGGTGGGCGGTGGTACCGGCTCGGAGGTGATGCGCCGCATCGCCGCCCCCATGATGGGGGGCATGCTCAGTGCGTGGGTGCTGGCGCTCCTGGTGGTGCCGGCGGTCTTCTGGCTCTGGAAGGGGCGAGGCCTTCAGGCGGCGAAGTAGAAGACGCCCATGGCCTTGGCCACCCGTTCGTCCATGGAGGCGAGGGTGGCGTCCAGCTGGTCGGTATCCAGGCCGGCCAGCTCCCAGGCCGCCGGGTCGGAGTTCAGCGGCTGGCGGAAGAGGGTGTTGCTCGGGTGGATGGCGTTGGCGATGCCGTTGGCCAGGTGGACCAGCGCCTTCTCGCGGCCGAAGTGGCCGGGGTCGCCCAGCTCGTGGTGGCCCTCCACGGCGGCGGCCAGGCTCTCCGGCAGCCCCCAGTGGCGCAGCAGCGCCCCGCCGGCCTCGGCGTGGTCGAAGCCGAGGATGAGCTGTTCGGCCTGGTAGATGGGCTGGTTCTGGGAGCGGGCGTGGAGGATCGCCTCCTTGGCCAGGCTCGGCAGGGTGGTGTAGATGAGCAGGCTGCCGATGTCGTGGAGGAGGCCGCCGAGGAAGTGGCGCTCCAGGTCGCGTTCGCCGCTGCTCTCGGCCAGGGCGCGGGCCGCCACGGCACAGGTGAAGCTGTGCTTCCAGAAGGTGTCCATGGTCACCAGCGCGTTGGGCAGGTTGGTGAACTGCCGGACGATGACGGTGGAGAGGGCGAGGAAGCGCAGCTGCTGGGTGCCGGCCAGGGAGACGGCGCGCTCGATGTCGGCCACCTCGCCCCGCAGGCCGTACCAGGGGCTGTTGACGATGGCCAGCAGGCGGGCGGAGAGGGCCGGATCACGGCTGATGATGGCTGCCAGATCGGTCACCGAACTCTGGGGATCGTCGGCCGCGGCGTTGAGCTCCCCCACGATATCCGGGAGGGAGCCCAGCCGGGGGCTCTGACGGATCAGTTCTTCGGTGCTGAGCGCGCCCATGAGCGACTACCTAGGTTGGCTAAAAGCAGGTTCATTGTGGGGTAACCAGCCTCCCATTTCCGTGACACAGTTCTCACTCATCCCGTTCGCGGGGCGCGTGTTCGGCCGGCACAACGTCCAGGGTGGCGCTCTCCTCGTCGAAGACCAGGGCCGCCTCGCCGCTGTACAGCCGGTTGCGCAGCTGCTCCCGGGCGGTCTCCACGGAGACCGGTACCTCGCCGTAATCGGTACTGTCCCGGGTGACGATCTCCTCCAGCACCGATTCCAGGGTGGCCGGCTCCAGACTCTGCGGCGGAACGCGGACGGGCAACGCTACTCCCAGGGCTGGCGGCTGTAGTACTGCTGGCGCTGACGCTCGTGGCGCTCGACGATGCGCTCGCGCAGCGGCCACCCGAGCAGGCTCGCCACATGGATGAACAGCAGTACCAGTAGCGCCAGACCGATGATGATGGCCGCGGCAAGCAGCATGGGCCCTCCCCCTTCGGATGTGGAGTCTCGGATGTGGACTCAGGCATTCCCTCACCTCGTGCCCTCCCTGGACCGACCCGGATTATAGCACCCCCGTACCGTCGGTCGGTGCGGAGAAGTCGAGCAGATGGCCTCAAGGCTGATAGCGGCGGTAGGGGAGGAAACTTGAGTCGGCCCCGCGAGGAGGGGACCGGTCAGGGCAGGTGGTGCAGGGGGTCGGCGGGGTCGCGCAGTCGCCGCGTCAGGGCGGCGATGGCCGGTTGCAGGGGGCGATCGTCGGCGAGGAAGCCGGCTGTGGCCCGGACCGCCTCGTGGAGCCCTCGTGTGGCCGGCGAGAAGCCGTCCTTCCCGCGCAGTTCCACCGCCTGGGCCAGGGCCAGGGCGTGGATGGCCAGCAGCTCCTCCACCATGCCGAGGACGTCGGCGGCCTTGCGCGCGGCGATGGTCCCCATGGTCACCACGTCCTGGTTGTCGGCGTTGGTGGGGATCGACTGGATTGAGGCGGGGTGGGCCTGGGTCCGCAGCTCCGCCACCAGGGCGGAGGCGGTTACCTGGGCCCCCATGAAGCCGCTGTTGAGCCCGGTCTGGTTGCCCTGGAGGAAGGGCGGCAGGCCGTCGTTGCGGCGCTCGTCGGTGAGCCGGGCCAGGGTCCGTTCGGCGTGGACGGCGGTCTTCACCAGCGCATTCACCTGGGTGTCCGCGGCGAAGGCGATGTGCTGGCCGTAGAAGTTGCCGCCGTGGATCACCGCATCGGCCTCCGGCAGGAAGACGGGGTTGTCGGTGACGGCCCCCACCTCCCGGGAGACGGTGGTGTGGTGCCACTCCAGGGCATCCAGCACGGCGCCGAAGAGTTGCGGGGCGCAGCGCAGGGTGTAGGGGTCCTGGGGGACCTCCGCCGCCTCGCCCACCCCGTCGAGGTCGTCCGGGAGCCAGGCCGGTTCCGCCGCCACCAGCCGCTGGCTGCCGGCGGCCAGCTCGTTGAGCCGGGCGTGGGCGGCCTGCTGGCCGGGGTGGGGACGCAGTTCGCCCAGCTCCGGTCGCCACGCCTCCAGGCGGGCGCCGTGGACCTCGGCGGCGGCCACGGTGAGCCGCTGGGCCAGCTCCACGGCGCGGCGCGCCCCGGCGGCGTTCAGGGCGGCGATGCCGGTCATGGCGGCGGTGCCGTTGACCAGGGCCAGGCCGTCCTTGGCGGCCGGCTCCCAGGGCTCCCAGCCGCGCACGGCCAGGGCCTCGCCGGCGGGGCGGCGGTTGCCGTTGTCGTCCACCTCGCCCTCACCCATGAGCGCCAGGGCGATGTGGGCCAGCGGGGTCAGGTCGCCGCTCGCCCCCACCGTGCCCCGCTCGGGGACCACCGGCACCAGGTCGGCATTGAGCCAGTCCACCAGGCACTGGAGGCTCTCCGGCCGCACGGCGGAGTGGCCCCGGGTCAGGGTGGCCAGGCGGACGAACATGATGGCCCGCACCGTTCGCCGGGGCAGGGGGTCGCCGGTGCCGCTGGCCAGGTGGTAGATGAGGTTGCGCTGGAGCTCCGCCGACCGGTCCGGGTCCACGTAGCAGCCCGCCAGGGGGCCGTAGCCGGTGGTCACGCCGTAGATGAGGCGGCGGGCGGCCACCATCTCCTCCAGGTGCAGGCGGCCGGCGGTGGCCCGCTCCAGGACGCCCGGGTCCAGGGCGACCTCGGTTCCGTCGGCGACGGCCTCCACCTCGGCGATGGTCGGGCGCCGTCCGTCGAGGAGGAGGCTCACGCCGGCTGACCCACGGCGGGCTTGCCCAGGGGTCCGCGCGGGATGTCCTCGGCGAGGGTCAGTTGCACCGGGCGCTCCGGCGGGGTGAGGTGCTCGCGGATCCAGGTCTGCAGCGTCGCCTTCAGCTCCTCGGGATCGGTGTCCGGATCGGGGACGATCCAGCCGGCCAGCCGGGGCTCCTCGCTCCGGTCCAGGTGGACCGCCGCCTCGGCGACCCCCGGCCGGGCGCGCAGCTTCTCCGCCACCTGGTCGGGATGGACGTTCACCCCGGCGACCTGCACGGCGCCGTCCCGCCGCCCCGCGGGGATGAAGTGACGGGTGCCGTGGAACTCCAGGTGGTCCGGCGGCGTCACCGCCTCGCCGAGGCCGGTGCGCCGGCGCCGGTAGAGGTAGAGGCCGTCCGACTCCCAGTGCTCGAAGAGGCGGAAGGGCGCATCCGGCCCCTCGCGGTAGCCGATCCCGGCGGTCTCGGTGGCGCCGTAGATGGCGACGAACCGCTCCAGCCCGCGCTGCTCCAGATCCCGGGCCAGGGCCGGGGGGCAGGGCGCGGTGGAGGTGACGCCGGTAACGCCCGCCGGGAAGGCCGGATAGAGGGTCGCCAGCTGGCGCCAGCGCAGCGGGAACCCGACGACGAGGTCGCCGTGGTCCAGGTCCGCCGGCGGCAGGCCGCCACCGCCCTGGTCGTGGTGGACGGGGCAGCCCAGCTCCCGGGGCAGGAGCACGCCGAAGAGAAAGCCGTAGATGTGATGGGCCGGGACGAGACTGACCACCCGTCGGGTGCCGGGGAAGAGATTGGCGAGGTGGAAGACCTCCTGCTCCAGGTCGGCCAGGCTGTGGCGGTGCGGCTTCGGCTCCCCGGTGGTCCCGGAGGAGCGGAAGGTCATGCCCCCCGCCTGCTGGATCCCCTGGGCCGCGAGCCCGGCCCATTCACCCAGGCTGTGCTTGCGGAGGAGGTAGTCCCCCGCGTCGAGTTCGTGGAGGCCGAAGCGTTCCGCCACGGCCGTTGCCATGGTCAGGCGTTCGATGGAGTCGGCGCCGATGGTGTCGCCGCCCAGCGTGGTGGAGGCGTCCCAGGTGGTGGCGTCGACGGCCGCTCCGGCATCGCCGCGCAGGCGCCGCAGTTCGTCCCGAACCAGGGAGGTGACGGCGGGCAGGAGGGTGTCTGCATCGAGATTCATGTTCGCTCTCCGGACAAACGGCGGGGCAGCTCCCCCGCCGGGAGGGGTTCTATGCGCGCTTGACCAGGATCCAGTAGGAGTCGCCGGTGAGGGCCTTCTTCATGTGGACCTTCACCTTGGTCGGCTGCATCTGGTAGTCGAAGGTGTACTCGAACATGGTGTTGAGGTCACCGTTCTTGACGCCCTCCTTGAAGCGACCGGAGAAGTCCTGGGAGTCGGTGCAGGGGGCGACCTCCTTGAAGAAGTTCTTGCCGATCACGGCCTTGGGGTCGCGGCCGGTGATATCGCCCTCGGCGGCGTTGTACTGGAGGATCTTGCCGTCGGCATCGAGCTGGATGGCGCCGAAGGCGAGGTTGTCCAGGTCGCCTTCCTTCATGCTGGACAGGGTGTTCTCGATGTCGTCGGTGCCGAACTGAACGAAGTCCATGGTGGAGTCTCCATTATGCAGGGGTTGTACAAGCTTCCCCGGATCCCTGGCCTTCCCAGTGATTCCACGGGGATTGTGACGGGTTTGTAACGGGAGTGTATCGAAATCTCTCCCCGGTAACCCTGATATGGAGACTATAAGTTATACAAAGATTGTGCAACTACCCGGGGGCGATCGGTCAACGATTGCCCAGGCCGCGCTGCCAGGCCTCGACGAATTCCTCGATGGACTCGGCAAAGTCGGGGTCGGTATCGGCCTCGGTGCGGGCGATGGTGGCGTGGACGGCGACCCCGTCCGGCGCCGGGGGATAGCCGGCGGTGACCGTCCAGGCCAGGGCATTGGGGCAGTCGGTAAGGGCGAAGCGGACGCCGCCCTGGATGGGGGTGCGGACCACCCGGAAGTGGCCCCAGAGGGTATCGGCGGCGCCGTGATCCTCGTCCTCGGCGGCGACGGCGGCGAAGGCGTCGCACCAGTCGGGGAGCGACTCCACGGTGAGCTGCTCCGCCAGTTCCTCGGCAGTGAGGGGGCGGTCGGCGGTGGCAAGGAATTCCATGGCGGCCTCAGTCTGCGGGTGCGGTGGTTCGCCGGTCCAGCCAGACCAGCATGGCCGGGGTGAAGAAGAGCGTCAGCGGCGTGGCTACCAGGAGGCCGCCGCTGATGGCGGTGGCCAGCTGGATCCAGTACTGGGTGGAGGGGGCGCCGATGTAGAAATCCCGGCCGATGAAGTCGATGGTCCAGCCCAGCACCATGGGCGAGAGGCCCAGGATGGTGGTGATGGCGGTGAGGATCACCGGCCGCGCGCGCTGGGCCCCGGTGCGCAGGGCCGCCTCCAGTGGCTCCAGGCCGTCGTCCCGGCGCAGGACGTTGTAGGTGTCGATGAGGACGATGTTGTTGTTCACCACGATGCCGGCCAGGGCCAGGGTACCGATGCCGCTCATGACGATCCCGAAGGGCTCGCCGCGGATGAGCAGGCCGACCAGTACCCCGGCGGTGGAGAAGAGGATGGCGGAGAGGACCAGGGCCGCCTGGGTGAAGCGGTTGAACTGGACCACCAGGATCACGACCATCAGCGCCACGGCGAAGAGGAAGGCGCGGACCAGGAAGCGCGATGACTCGGCCATGTCCTCGCTCTCCCCGCGGAAGGCGTAGTTCACTCCCTCGGGCCACTCGGCCTCGTCCAGCGCCGTCTGCAGGGCGGTGGTGCGCTCGTCCACCAGCTCGCCGGCGGCCACGTCCGCCTCGATGGTGTGCGCCCGGCGCGCGTCCCGGCGCTTGATGAGGCCGGTGGCCTCCACCGGCTCCAGGGTGGCGAAGTTGCGCAGCGGCACCAGCCCCTGCTCCGTGGGCAGGTTCAGGGTGGCCAGCTGCTGGAGGTGGCGTGCATCCGCCGGCAGCCGCAGGCGGATGTCCACCGCTTCGTCGGTGAACTCGGGGTGGTAGGTGCCCAGGAGCATGCCGTCGGTGAGCGTCTGCAGCCCCTGGCCCAGCAGGGCGATGTCCACCCCGTGGCGGGCGGCCTCCTCCCGGTCCACCCGTAGCTCCACCTCCACGCCCGGCGGCGGCCGGTCGTCGGAGACGTCGATAAAGCCGCCCAGCTCGGCCATGGTGGCCCGGATCTGCTCCACCGCCGCGTCCATGGCCTCGTCGTCGGTGCCGCGGACCTCCACCACCACCGGTTTGCCGGCGGTGGGGCCGCGCTCCTGCTTGCGGACCTGGATCTTCAGGCCGGGCAGGTCGGCGGTGTGCTGGCGAAGCTCGGCCAGGACCTCGCTGGCGGGGCGGCGGGTGCGCCAGTCGGAGAGCTCCAGCTGGATGATGCCGATGGTGTCCTCGGGGTAGTCCCCCTCCAGGCGGCGCTGTTGAGAGGCGATGGTGCGGGCATAGCGGGTCTTTACGCCGTCGGTCCCGGCGATCCGGTCCTCGACGCGGCGGACCAGGTCGTCCGCCTCCCAGACCGAGAGGTCCCCCCGCGCCTGCACCTGGATCTGGGCGAAGCGCGGCTCCACGTCGGGGAAGAAGGAGGTCCCCTTGCCGTGGACGGCCCAGCCGGCGTAGAGGGCGGCCGTGATGGTAGCCGTGACCAGCAGGGTGAACCCCGGCCGGCGGCAGGCAGCGGCCAGGGCGTCGGTATAGACCCGGGTGAGGCGGCCCAGCTCCTCCCAGCGGCCGGCCTCGGCGGCGCGGATCTGGCGCACCAGCTCCGGGTTGGTCGCCTGGCGCGGTCCGATGAACGATCCCAGAGCCGGGACAAAGACGAGCGCCATGGCCAGGGAGAAGAGCAGGGTGATGATCACCGTGGCCGGCAGGTAGATGATGAACTCGCCCACCATTCCCGGCCAGAAGAGCATGGGGAAGAAGACCGCCAGAGTGGTGGCGATGGCGGCGGTCACCGGCCATCCCATGCGGATGGCGGCATCGCGGTAGGCCGCCGCCCGGCCGCGCCCCTCGGCGACATAGCGGTCGGCCAGCTCGGCGACCACCACGGCACCGTCCACCAGCATCCCCACCACCAGGATCAGGGAGAAGAGGACCACCAGGTTGAGGGTGAAGCCCATGAGGTGGATGGTCAGGACGCCGCCGAGGAAGGCGCCCGGGATGGCCACCGCCACCAGCAGGGAGGAGCGTACCCCCAGGGCGGCGACGATGACCAGGATCACCAGCAGCACGGCGGTGATGACGTTGTTCTCCAGGTCGCCCAGGAAGTCGGCCACGTCCTTGGCACCATCCTGGAGGTAGCGTACCTCCAGTGCCTCGGGGCCCGCCTGCCGGGCGGCCTCGATGATCCGGCGGGCCTCGCCCACTACCTCCAGGATGTTGGCCCCGGTACGCTTGCGGATCTCCAGGGAGAGCGCCGGATTGCCGTCGATGCGGGCGAAGCTGTCGGGGTCCTTGTAGGTCTGTCGGACCTCGGCGACGTCGCCCACCCGCACCACGGTACCGTCCTCGGCGCGCAGCGCGGTGTTCTCGACCGCTTCGGTATCCTCGATGGTGCCGGGGACCTTGATGGCGATCCGGCCGGCGCCGGTGTCCACCGCCCCGGCGGTTACCAGCTGGTTGTTGCGCTGGATGGCCCGGGTGAGTTCGGCGTAGGAGATCCGGTAGGACTCCATGACCAGCGGGTCCACCAGGATCTCCATGACATCCTCGCGCTCGCCGCCGATGTCCACCTCCAGTACGCCGGGGCTCGCCTCCAGGCGGTCGCGCAGATCGCGGGCGGTCTCCAGCAGCGAGCGCTCGCTCACCGGGCCGGAGAGGGTCGCCGTGAGGACCGGGAAGAGCGAGACATCCACCTCGCTTACCCGCGGCTCCTCGGCCTCGGCGGGGAGTTCCGGCTCGGTCTGGTCCACCTCCTCGCGGACGTCGGCCAGAGCCTGGCGGCTGTCCCAGCCGGGCTCGAAGTCCAGCCGCAGCATGGCGAAGCCCTCGCCGGCCCAGGCGCGCATCTCGTCCAGCCCCTCCACCGACTGCAGCTCCCGCTCCAGGGGGCGGACCAGCAGGCGCTCGGCATCCTCGGAGGTGATCCCGGGATAGGGGACGGTGACGAAGTAGATGGGGATGTCGATCTCGGGGTTGGCCTCCTTGGGGATGGTGGCGTAGGCCACGGCCCCCAGGATCAGGAGGATCCCCAGCAGCAGCAGCACGGCGCGGCCACGGTCCACCGCGGCGGCGATGAGGGCCCTCACGGCCGGCCCTCGCCCGGGGCCGGACTGGGCTCGGTGGCCACCGCCTCACCGGGGCGGACGAAGCCGCCGCCCACGGTGATGAGGTCGAGGGTCGCCGGCGCCCCGGTGACCCAGACGCCATCGCGGTCGGCGCGGATGACCTCTACCTCGTGGAAGACCACCTCGCCGTCGGCGACCGCCTTGAGCCCCAGACGGCCGTCGTCGTCCAGGGCGAGCAGGGCGGGGGAGACGCGGTGGGCCTCCGTCTCCGCCACCGGGATGATGACCTCGGCGCTGATCCCCGAGGGGAGTTCGCCCTCGGGGTTGGGGAAGGTCGCCTCCAGCCGGAAGGTGCGGGTGGCCGGCTCGGCCACCGGGGCGACGAAGGTGACCTCGCCGGTGGCGGTGGAGCCGTCCAAGAAGCGGATGCGCGCCTCCTGCCCCGGCTCCACATCGCGGATGCGGTGCTGGGGGACCCGAACCACGGCGAGCAGGGGGTCATTGACCACGATCTCGGCCAGCTGGCCGCCCACGGCGAGGAAGTCGCCGCGCTCGGCGATGCGGCGGTTGACGATGCCGTCCATGGGCGCGCGCAGCTCGGTATTCTCGATGTCCTGGCGGACCGCCTCCAGCTGGGCCCGGGCCGCCTCCAGCTCGGCGCGCTTGACGTCCACCTGCAGCTCGGCGGTGAAGTCGTCCTCGGCCATGGTCCGGGTGGCCTCGTAGTCGCTTTCGGCGCCGGCCACCCGGGCCTCGGCCTGGCGCAGCTTCGCCTGCCGGTCGTCCATCTTCAGCCGCGCCAGGAGGTCGCCCTCGGCCACCTGCGCCCCGCGCGGAACCGCCCACTCGGCCACCTGCCCGGCGGTCTCGGCGCGGACCACCATGCGGCTGTCCGGCTCCACATCGCCCTGCAGGACCAGCAGCTCCTCCACCGGCTCGGCCCGGCGCTGGGCCACCCCCACGGTCATTTTCGGGCGCTCCCCGGTCTCTTCGGCGGTGGGGGCTGGCCGAGTGAGAACGCCGGAACCGATCCAGGCCGCTGCCAGGATGAGGATGGTGAGGATGGTGAGGGGACGGCGGGGCAGGCGTGGCATGGGGACCTCCTTGGTTCTCCTCCATTCTTCGCCGGACTGACTGCACGGTCAATGCGCTGGTGGAGGTCCGCGCCGGGCGAGTCAATTTGACTCATGAGCGGGACGCTGATACATACTTGCAGTATACCCATAATGTCATCGGAAGCGGATATGGCCACCGATGCTTCACCCAGTCTGAGTGCCGCGCTGGCCTCCCTGAATCCCACGGGGCGGCCGGGGATGGGTGGTGCCCGGATCCCGGAGTCGGTGGAGCAGACCAGTGAGGCAGTGGCCCAGTCCTCGCCCACTCGGGACCGAGCGGCCGGTGAGCCGGCCCGGGTCGGCACGGAGAACCGCTCCCAGGCGGTGGAAGGTCTGCGGCGAGCGGAGGAGCGGCAGCGGGCCGAGGCCAGCTCGGCCCGGCTGGATGGGCAGGGCCAGCGGGTGCGGGACCAGGTGGACCAGCAGCGCCGCGATCTGGCGCTGCAGGAGCTGCGCAACCGCGACCGCGAGGTGCGCGCCCACGAGCAGGCCCACCTGGCCGCTGGCGGTTCGTATACCTCGTCGGTCTCCTACAGTTTCGTCGTCGGTCCCGACGGGCGGCGTTATGCCATCGGCGGGAACGTGGACGTGGATACCACGCCGGTGCGCGATGATCCCGAGGCCACCCTGGAGAAGGCGCGCCAGGTCCGCGCCGCGGCCCTCGCTCCCGCCAATCCCTCGCCCCAGGATCGCCAGGTGGCCGCCGAGGCGACTCAGATGGCCCAGGAGGCGCGCATGGAACTGCGCATGGAGCGCCAGGAGGAGTCCCCGGCCGCGGCCAGCGATGACGGCGGCAGCGCGGCGGAGCGCGATCCGCTGGCGCCGGAGCCCCTCTACCCCGATCCCGTGGGAGACCCCCTGGAGGCGAACCGCCCCGGTGAGCCGGGAGAGTCGGGCAGTGCCCGGGCCGATTCCGTAACCGACTCCGGCGAGATGCGACCGGGTAATAATGGTGCCGGCTCCGAGGAGACGGTGAGCGCCGCCGCGGGTGGCTATGCCCGCCGCGAGCCCGGCCAGGCCAGCGGTATCAACCTCTACGTCTGACCTCCCCTCCTAGTCGAAGAGATCCCCCTGCCGCCCGCCGGGCGGCGTGAAGGCCGTGGTGTCCAGCACCGGCGGCCACTCCAGGTCGAACTTCCGCCGCGCCAGCCGGAAGCGCTGGGCCAGCAGGTCCGCCCAGGGTCCTTCCCCGGTCATGCGCCGGCCGAAGCTCGGCTCGTAGTCCTTCCCGCCCCGCGCCTGCTGGACCCGGGAGAGGATGTGCTCCGCCTGGCCGGGGGCGTGCTCGTCCAGCCAGTCCCGGAAGAGATCGCCCAGCTCGTGGGGCAGCCGCAGCAGGACGTAGCCGGCCCAGCTCGCCCCGGCCTCGGCCGCCGCCTCCAGGATGGCCTCGAACTCCGCCTCGGTGAGGACCGGGATCACCGGGGCCACCAGTACCCCCACCGGGATCCCCGCCTCGCGCAGCCGCCGGATGGTGGCCAGCCGTCGGCGCGGACCGGCCGCCCGGGGCTCCAGCCGGCGGTCGAGGTCGCTATCCAGGGTGGTGATGGAGACGGCCACGGTGGCCAGCCCCGCTTCCGCCATGGGGCCGAGGATATCCCGGTCCCGCTCCACCAGGGCCGACTTGGTCACCAGGCTCACCGGATGGCGGGTCTCCCGGCAGACCTCCAGGACCGAGCGGGTGATCCCCAGTTGCCGCTCCGCCGGCTGGTAGGCGTCGGTGTTCATGCCCAGGGCGATGGTCTCCGGCTGGTAGCCGGGCCGGTCGAGTTCCGCGCGCAGGCGCTCGGCGGCGTCGGGGCGGTAGTGGATCCGGGTCTCGAAGTCGCGGCCCGGGGACTCGTCCAGCCAGGCGTGGGTGGGACGGGCGTAGCAGTAGATGCAGCCGTGCTCGCAGCCGCGATAGGGGTTCAGGGTGCGGTCGAAGGCGAGATCCGGGGAGTCGTTGTAGCTGAGGATCCGGCGGGTGTTGTGCGGGATGAGGGTGGTGGCCGGCGCCGGCTCGGGGTCCAGCTCGTCGCTCCAGCCATCGTCGACCGCCTCCCGCTGCCGGGCGGCGTAGCGGTTGTCGGGGCTGGACACCGCCCCGCGGCCCTTGTGGGGGTCGTGCCGGCGGCCCACGTCAGCGCCGGAAGAAGAGCCAGAGCAGCAGGGAGACTACCACGCTCACCAGCAGCGAGGTGGTGACGGGGAAGTAGAAGTGGAATCCCTCCCGCTGGATGGCGATGTCCCCCGGCAGCCGGCCCAGCCCCAGCCGGGCGAGCCAGGGCCAGATCAGGCCGAGGACGACCAGCACCAGCCCGATGCCGATGAGCCAGCGCCCCATTGCTCTGCTCCCTCCTCGTTGCCCTTGGACGTCGTTCCCGCGCAGGCGGGAACCTCGAGAACGTAGCCCCGGACCGAGGCACTGCTGCGGGCCTGTTCTCGAGGTTCCGGGTCGGCGCTGAGCGCCGCCCGGAACGACGGCTGCGTCGTTCGATTGGCGCCGCCCTAGCGGACGGTCTCGACCCCGCTGGAGGAGCCCACGAGCAGTACATCCGCCGGGTCCATGGCGAAGAGGCCGTTGGTGACCACGCCGGGGATGTTGTTGAGCTGCGCCTCCAGCCTGGACGGCTCCATGATGGAGAGGCCGTGGACGTCCAGGATGAGGTTGCCGTTGTCGGTGGTGAAGCCCTCGCGCAGGACCGGCTCGCCGCCCAGCTTGACCACCTGGCGGGCGACGTAGCTGCGCGCCATGGGGATCACCTCGATGGGCAGCGGGAAGGCGCCCAGGATGTCCACCACCTTGGTGTCGTCCACAATGCAGACGAACTTCTCGCTGGCGGCGGCGACGATCTTCTCCCGCGTCAGCGCGCCGCCGCCGCCCTTGGTGAGCTGCAGGTGGCGGGTGGTCTCGTCGGCGCCGTCCACGTAGAGGCCGATGTCGCCCACGTCGTTGAGGTTGTAGACCGGGATCCCGTGGCCCTTGAGCCGCTCGGCGCTGGCGTTGGAGCTGGCCACGGTGCCCTCGATGCGGCCCTTGATGTTCGCCAGCTCGTCGATGAAGTAGTTGGCGGTGGAGCCGGTGCCCACGCCGATTACCGTGTCGGTCTCCACGTACTCGATGGCGGCCCGGGCCACCTCGCGCTTCATCTCGTCCTGGTTCATGGTGCTCCTCCGAATCCCGATGACAATCGGCCGATTATAGGGTCACCGCGGCGGCTGCGGCCAGATCCCGCGCTGACACCCCCCGGGGGAGGTGGTACCGTAACGGCCATGTTCGACGCCTACCTGAAGCGCATTCTCACCGCCCGGGTCTACGACGTGGCCCGGGAGACGCCGCTGGACCCGGCCACCGGCCTCTCCAACCGGCTGGGCAACCAGGTCTTCCTCAAGCGCGAGGACCTGCAGCCGGTCTTCTCCTACAAGCTGCGCGGGGCGTACAACAAGATCATCCACCTCGCCCCGGAGCAGCGGGCGCGCGGCGTCATTGCTGCCTCCGCCGGCAACCACGCCCAGGGCGTGGCCCTGTCGGCGCGCAGGCTCGGGATCCCGGCGCGGATCGTCATGCCCAAGACCACGCCGGACATCAAGATCGAGGCGGTGCGGGCGCTGGGGGCGGAGATCGTCCTCCACGGCAGTTCCTACGACGAGGCCTTCGCCCACTGCATGCAGATCGCGGAGGAGGCCGGCATGGCCTTCATCCCGCCCTACGACGATCCCGACGTCATCGCCGGGCAGGGGACGGTGGCCATGGAGCTGGCCCGCCAGGCGCCGCAGCCGCTGGAGGCCGTCTTCGTCCCCGTGGGCGGTGGTGGGCTTCTGGCGGGGGTGAGCGCCTACTTTCGGGCCCTCTATCCGGGCGTGCGGATCATCGGTGTGGAGCCGGCGGATGCGCCGACGCTGCACTCCGCCCTGGCCGCCGGCGAGCGGGTGCAGCTGCCCCAGGTGGGGATCTTCGCCGACGGCGTGGCGGTGCGCCGGATCGGCGAGGAGCCCTTCCGCATCCTGCGCGAGAGCGTGGACGAGGTGGTGCTGGTCTCCACCGACGCCATCTGCGCCGCCATCAAGGACATCTTCGACAACACCCGCTCCATCGCCGAGCCGGCCGGGGCGCTCAGCGTGGCCGGCCTCAAGCAGTACGTGGAGAATCACCGGCTGGAGGGCGCCAACCTGGCCGCCGTGGTCAGCGGGGCCAACATCAACTTCGACCGGCTGCGCTACGTGGCCGAGCGCGCCGAGCTGGGCGAGCGGCGCGAGGCGCTGTTTGCCGTGACCATCCCCGAGCAGCCCGGCAGCTTCCGCGCCTTCTGCAACGCCATCGGCACCCGCTCCATCACCGAGTTCAACTACCGCTACGCCGGCCCCGACGAGGCCCACATCTTCGTCGGCATCCGCATGAACGCCGGCGCCCCGGAGAAGGAGGAGCTCCGCGAGAAGCTGGAGGCCGCCGGCTACGGCGTGGTGGATCTCACCGACAACGAGATGGCCAAGCTCCACGTCCGCCACATGGTGGGCGGCCGCGCGCCCCACGCCGGCCGGGAGACCCTCTACCGCTTCGAATTCCCCGAGCGGCCCGGGGCGCTGCTGCGCTTCCTCAGCCACCTCCACGCCGACTGGAACATCTCCCTGTTCCACTACCGCAACCACGGCGCCGACTACGGCCGCGTCCTCGCCGGCTTCCAGGTCCCCGAGGAGGAGGAGCCCGCCTTCCAGCAGTTCCTCCAGGAACTGGGCTACGCCTGGGAAGAAGAGACGGAGAACCCGGCGTACGAGCTGTTTCTGCGGTAGTCAGTCAGCCGGTGGGAGGAGGTCGTCGACGTCGACGTCCAGTCGACTGGCGAGCTGACGGAGTACGCGCGTCGATGGTTCGCGTTTGCCGGCCTCGATCATGTAGAGAGCCCGGTCGCCGATGTCCGTAGCCTCCGCAAGTTCCCGGCGCTCGATACCACGATGTTCCCGCCAGACCCTGACGGGGCTTTCCCCGGCATCAATGCGCTGGACCAGTTCCAGTGGAACCGACTCTTCCTCTCCGGTATGCATGCGCTCGCGGACCTTGTCGGTCTCGTGAAGGTCGATCAGCTCCTCCATGCGTTCAAGCATACGCTGATACTGGTCGTAGGGGACGACGGCGTATTCGGGATGGCCATCATTTCGCCGGATGATCTGGGTGATGTCGGCCGTCTCTTCCATCATTTGTAGACCTCTCCACGACTTCCGATACGGATGATCTGAACCACCAGCCACTGGTCATGGATCTCGTAGATAATGCGCCAATCGCCGACCCGCAATCGCCATGCTTCCCTGCCCTTCAGTGGCTTGATGTCGAGTTCCGGATGATGCGGGTTGTCGGCCAGATACTCGAGCTTGCCTTGTATACGCTGCCGGTCGGTGCGTGGCAGACGGAGCAGGGCCTTCCTGGCAGTCTTGGTAAGCTCCACCGAGTACATGAGAAAAGCCTAACTTGCAGTGCCACTCTGTCAACGATCTAAGGCACAGCGCGTTACTTTCGAGCCAGGGGAAGGAGGGATGGTCGCTGATGGTCCTGATTGTGCCCCGCTGGCGGAAGAGACAGAGAACCCGGCGTACGAGCTGTTTCTGCGGTGAGGCTCCTCTCACAGCCCCCGGTCCGGGGCTGCTAGGATGGCGGCGAGGCCCAGAGCAGGGAAGCAGGATGTCCAATCAGGATCCCGAACAGCACGCCCGGGAGCACATCGATGACCAGCTCCGCCAGGCGGGCTGGGAGGTGCAGAGCCGCAGCGAGCTGAATCCCGCCGCCAGCCGGGGCGTCGCGGTACGGGAGTATCCCACCGAGGTCGGGCCGGCGGACTACCTGTTGCTGGTGGACGGCGCGCCCGTGGGTCTCATCGAGGCCAAGCGGGAGGAAGAGGGCCAGCGGCTCAACCGCGTGGAGGAGCAGACCGCGGCCTACGCCGATGCCGGCCTCAAGCACGTCGGCGAGGCGGACCTTCGCTTTCGCTACGAGACCACCGGGGTCGTCACCTACTTCACCGATAGGGCCGACCCCGAGCCCCGCTCCCGGGAGGTCTTCCGCTTCCACCGGCCGGAGACCCTGGCGGAATGGCGGGCGGAGACGGGCACCCTGCGCGGTCGGCTGCAGCAGCTCCCGGAGCTGTCCGACGCCGGTCTGCGCGACTGCCAGTTCACCGCCATCCACAACCTGGAAGACTCCCTGCGCCGCAACCGGCCCCGGGCCCTCATCCAGATGGCCACCGGCGCCGGCAAGACCTATACCGCCATCACGGCCATCTACCGCCTGCTCAAACACGCCGGTGTGCGCCGGGTGCTCTTCCTGGTGGACACCCGCAATCTCGGCAAGCAGGCCGAGGGGGAGTTCCACGACTACATCCCCCAGGATGACAACCGCAAGTTCACCGAGCTCTACACGGTCCAGCGGCTCACCTCGTCCCACGTGCCCACGGACGGTCAGGTCTGCATCAGCACCATCCAGCGCATGTACTCCGTCCTCAAGGGCGAGGAGCTGGACGAGACCGCCGAGGAGCACCCCGGCAGCCCCGCCGGGATGGACCGGGAGCCGGTGCCGGTGGACTACAACAAGCGCGTGCCCCCGGAGTTCTTCGACGTCATCGTCATCGACGAGTGCCACCGCTCCATCTACAACCTGTGGCGCCAGGTCCTGGAGTACTTCGACAGCTTCCTCGTCGGGCTTACGGCGACCCCCGATCAGCGGACCTACGCCTTCTTCCAGCAGAACGTGGTCAGCGAGTACACCCTGGAGCAATCGGTGGTGGACGGGGTCAATGTCGACCACCGGATCTGGCGCATCGACACCGAGCGCACCCGCGAAGGCGGCCAGATCGAGGCCGAGGAGGTGGTGGAGCACCGCGAACGCCTCTCCCGCGAGCGGCGCTGGCAGCAGCTCGACGAGCCGGTGGTCTACGAGGGCCGCCAGCTCGACCGCGACGTGGTGAACCCCGACCAGATCCGCACCGTCCTTCAGGCCTACCGCGACGCCCTGCCGCACATGTTCCCGGACCGGGCCGGCGAGGGTGGCCGCGTGGAGGTGCCCAAGACGCTGATCTTCGCCAAGAGCGACAGCCACGCCGACGATGTGATCCGTACCGCCCGCCAGGTCTTCGACGCCGGTAACGCCTTCTGCAAGAAGGTCACCTACCGCAGCGAGGAGAATGCGGACCGCGTGCTCTCCGCCTTTCGCAACGACTACAACCCGCGCATCGCCGTCACGGTGGACATGATCGCCACCGGTACGGACGTGAAGCCCATCGAGGCCGTCCTCTTCATGCGCGACGTGAAGAGCCGCACCTATTACACCCAGATGGTGGGCCGCGGGACCCGCAGCCTGGACGCCGAGGGCCTGCGCAGGGTGACCCCCGCCGCTCACGGCCCCAAGGAGGCCTTCGTGCTGGTGGACGCCGTCGGCGTCACCGACTCCGAGAAGATGGAGACCGGCACCCTGGAGCGAAAGCCCTCGGTGGCAACCAAGGACCTCATCGAGGCCGTGACCATGGGCCAGCGGGACGAGGAGAGCCTGCGCAGCCTCGCCGGCCGCCTGTCCCGCTTCGCCAAACGGGTGGACGAGCCGGGCG
Organism: Thiohalospira halophila DSM 15071; assembly: GCF_900112605.1. Lineage (NCBI taxonomy): Bacteria > Pseudomonadati > Pseudomonadota > Gammaproteobacteria > Thiohalospirales > Thiohalospiraceae > Thiohalospira > Thiohalospira halophila. Next base: position 64,526 of record NZ_FOMJ01000005.1, on the reverse strand, counting down.
AGCGCGAGATCCGCGAGGCCACCGGCGGCCCCGATCTGCCCGCCGTGGCCGCCGAGCTACTGGCCGTGGACGATCCCGACCGCGTTGCCGAGGAGGCCCGCGCGGCCAACGGCCTGCCCGAGCACGTGGAGCCGACCCCGGAGCAGTGCGACCAGGCCCGGGAGGAGCGGGCCCGGCGTGCCACCGCCGCCGTCACCGGCCACCTCCACGAGGCCATGGAGTCCATCAAGCGGCGCCAGGAGCAGGTCATCGACGACGTGAATCCGGACGCCGTGGTCACCAGCGACTGGGCCGAGAACACCGAGGCCCACCGCCAGACCCTGGCCCAGGGCTTCGCCGACTGGGCCCGGACCCACCGCGACGACCTGGACGCCCTGACCATCCTCTTCAGCGAGCCCCACCGCCGCAAGGAGCTGACCCGCGCCCGGATCAGCGAGGTGCTGGAGGCCCTGCGCAGGGAGCGCCCCGACCTCGCCCCGGCGAAGGTCTGGGCCGCCTACGCCGCCCTGGACGAGGTCCAGGCCCGCCGCCCCGAAAAGGAGCTGGCCCAGATCATCGCGCTGATGCGCCGCGTGGCCGGCTGGGACGAGCAGCTCACCCCCTTCGACGAGACCGTGCGCCGCAACTTCCAGCGCTGGATCTTCGGCGAGCACGCCGGCAACGCGCCCAAGTTCACCAAAGAGCAGCACCGCTGGCTGGAGATGATCCGCGACCACATCGCCACCTCCGTCCGATTCGAGGTAGACGACCTGGATTACACACCGTTCGATGCCGAGGGCGGCCGGGGCCGCATGTATCAGCTTTTCGGGGACCGCATGGGCGAGGTGATCGAGGAGATGAATGAGGAGATGGTGGCGTAATGGCCCTTGGATTAACCCCCCAACAGATCGTTGATAGCGGGGAACACCCTCTCCTCGTGAAAGCTGATCGCTGGGAGCGTGTCTTCCTGAAAGAGATTGCCAGTGTGCAAAACGGGGCCGCCTTCAGTTCTGCGTATTTTACGGACAACGAGGGCCTTCCTCTTATCCGCATCCGGGATGTAGGTCAGCGGGAAACGGAGAATTTCTACAACGGGCCATATAGTTCTGAATATGTTGTGAATTCGGGCGATCTTCTGATTGGGATGGATGGGGATTTCAGGTGTGCGTTCTGGAATGGGGGGAAAGCCCTACTTAACCAGCGTGTTTGCCGTGTCCGCTTGGAAAGCTATCTCATGGAGGAAAAATTTCTCTATTTTTGCCTCCAGCCCTACCTTGATGCGATACACGCCCATACGTCATCGGTCACGGTAAAGCATCTATCTTCCCGGACGGTGGAAAACATCCCGCTCCCGTTGCCCCCATTGGGGGAGCAAAAACGCATCGTCGCCAAGATCGAGGAGCTGTTCTCCGAGCTGGACGACAGCGTGGCCAACCTGGAGACCGCCCGCGCCCGGCTCCAGACCTACCGCCAATCCCTCCTCAAGAACGCCTTCGAGGGCCGCCTCACCGAACAGTGGCGCCGCGACCACGCCGACGAGCTGGAAAGCGCCGACCAGCTCCTGGAGCGCATCCGCGAAGAGCGCCAGGCCCGCTACCAGCAGCAACTGGAGGATTGGAAGACCCAGGTGGCCCAATGGGAGGCCGACGGCAAGGCTGGCAGTAAGCCTTCGAAGCCGACGCTACCAAAGGATTGGACCGACGATGAGGATCTCTTGGCCGGCCAAGTAGAAATTCCCTCGACAGGCTGGTCGCGATGCCATCTCGGGGATCTGATCGAATATCCGAAGTACGGGACCACTAAGAAATGCTTTTACGATAAGGGAGCGACACCCGTTCTACGGATCCCCAATGTTGTTTCCGGGCGAGTAAACTCAAGTGACCTCAAGTTCGCCGATTTCGAGACGAGGGAGATCAGGGACTGGGCCTTATGTGCTGGCGACCTCTTGGTAATTCGTTCAAATGGAAGCCTAGCCATCGTCGGGACAGCGGGCCTTGTAGGGCCTGAACATGAAGGTTTTCTTTACGCTGGCTACTTGATTCGTCTTAGGCCAATCTCTAGATCAATATTGCCGAAGTACCTAAAGTACGTTCTGCAGAGTCCACCTGTAAGGAAACAGTTGGATAGGAAGGCGAAATCGACCAGTGGCGTTAATAATATAAACGCAAAGGAATTGGTTTCCTTGTGTGTGCCCCTGCCGTCGATCTCGGAGCAAGAGTTGATTGTGGATCAGGTTGACCGTATGAGTTCGCAAATTGAGGAGCTGGAGAAGGCGGTTGGGGAGAATTTGGAGAGAACAGCTAATCTTCGACAATCCATCCTCAAGCGCGCCTTCGAGGGCCGGCTCGTCTCCCAGGACCCCAACGACGAGCCGGCCAGCGAGCTACTGGCCCGCATCCAGGGGGCGCCGCAGAATGAGCGGGAGGCCGGGAACGGGCGTAGAGCTCGAACAGGTTCGGCAAGCAAGGAGGCAGGATGAAGGAGGACTACACTGCGGCAGCCCGGCGACACTGGGAGGACGCGGGGCTACTGGACGAGGAGGAACGGTGGGAGAATGCCGACCACCACTACGGTTTTGCGGCGGAGTGCGCCCTGAAGTCGGCCCTTGAAAGAATGGGTTTTTTCCGGGATGAACACCGCAAGCATATCAATGTCCTGTGGAACAAGATGCAGGCAACGGCCTTCCAGAAACGGTTTCCTGGCCTGGTTGGGCTGCTATCGGGTGCCAACCGCTTCGCCGACTGGGATGTGGAACAACGCTATGAAGCAGACGGGGCGGTGACCGAGGAAGCGATGCGGGCCCATAAGGACTGTGCCCGGCGTCTTCTCATCGCTGCCAATGTCTATCGGGGATAAGTACATGGTCCGCTTTCACGATGCCCTGGATATCGCAACGGAGTTCGCCGGTGAGCGCCTCGGCGGCCACGACGCCGTCTACCTCATCCGCGATCTGGTGGGCCGGGTCTCCATAGCCGTGAATGTCTCCGGCGAGGCGCTGGCGGACAAGGCGACCCTCTCCCGGGAACTGCACGCGAGGCTCGGGGCCTTCGGCCCCGGTCCGGAGGAGGCGGTGCAGTCGCGGGATGAACTCCTCCTGCCCGAGGAGATCTTCCAGAGTCGGGAGGCGATCGCCCTCCAGGAAGAGCCGGTACTGGTCTATCTGGTGGATCGCCTGATGAACAACCAGGATTGGCTGCGCAGGCCGCTGAAGGAGGAGGCCCCGCTGCCCACGGCCGTGGCCTTCAGCCTCAAGGGGGGCGTGGGTCGGTCGACGACCTTTGCGGCCTGGGCCCACCATCTGGCCGCCCAGGGCCATCGGGTGCTGGCGGTGGATCTGGACCTGGAGGCCCCGGGCCTGCAGAGCCTCCTCCTGCGCCAGATCCCGGAGGATCCGCGACGGGATCGCCGCCCGGATTACGGGGTGGTGGACTGGCTGGTGGAGGGCCGGGTCGGCCAGGCCGATGAGGACCTTTTCGAGGACATGCTGGGTAGCGTCGAGCTCCCTTCGGGGACGCCGGGGGAGATCCGGGTGATCCCTGCCTTCGGGAAGGAGACCCGGGGCTACGTCGCCAAGCTGGGCCGCGCCTACCTGCCGGTAATGGGCAGCGACGGGGTCGAGCGCGGATTCGCGGAGGCGATTCTGGAACTCCTGAATGCGGGCCGGACGCGGGCCGAGCCCTTCGATGTGGCGCTGCTGGACGCTCGCGCCGGGATGCATGATATCGGCGCGGCGGCGGTGACCCGGCTGGGGGCGCACGCGTTCCTCTTCGCCCGGGATGATCCGCAGACCTGGACCGCCTATGAGCACCTCTTCGAGCACTTGCGGTGGTCGCCGGCCGTGGAATACGGCATGCCGGACCGGGATTTGCGCTGGCGGATGAGCATGGTAGGGGCAATGGCTGGCGGAACCGAGCGGGATTTCGAGAACCTGCGCGACCGTTCATATGCTGCGTGGCAGTTGCTCTATGACGAGGAGCAGGAGCCTAGCCCCGGGACGCCGGAGGAGAGCGATGAGAGCATGCCGCACTGGCCGCTCCCGGTTTATGCCGCCGAGGAACTACGCGGGGCGTCCTTTCACGATCCCGACAACGGACCGGCACCTGTCGTGCTGGAAGGGGCCTATCGGGATTTCTTCGATCGGGCGGGTAGCCGGTTGCTGGGTAATTCCGGGAGTGATGAATGAAACCCGACCCTGAAGCCCGCGAGGCCCTGCGCGAGGCCTTCTGCAATCTTCCGGACGTTTCGGCTCAGGAAGACCTGACGCCCCCGGGGCCCGGGGAGTTGTATATCCCCGATAGCCATACGAAGGCACTCAGCCTGGATACCACGGTGGTGGTCGGTATGCGGGGGGCGGGCAAGTCGGTGTGGACGGCGGCCCTGTTCGATGATGCGACGCGACAGCGCCTGGTGGGGACGGGCGCCCCGGTTACTCTGGGGGCTACCTATGTGCGGGTCGGATTCAGCAACGACCCGCATGGTGGGAAGCATCCCGATTCGGAGACACTGAAGAGGCTGCTGGAGGAGGGTCTGGAGCCCCGGCATATCTGGCGCGGTGTCCTGGCCCGCAAACTGGCTGAGGTATGTGACCTAGCCTTGCCGGCGGAGCGTGACAGCGAAGCGGCTCGGTGGGCCCGAGAAGACCCGGAGGCCTTCAACGAGCTGCTGGGGCAGGCGACCAATGCCCTGAAGCAGGAAGGGAAGTACCTGCTGTTGGTCTTCGATTCCCTGGATGCTATCGCGCCGGGGAGCTGGGAGAGTGTCCGTGCCCTGACCCGCGGTGCCCTGGAGGTGGCCCTGGCCTGCCGTCCGTACCCGAATATCCGGATGAAGTTCTTCATCCGGCCGGATATGGAGGAGGACGAGGGGGTCTTCGATTTCCGCGACAGCTCCAAGCTCCTGCATAACCGCGTGGACCTGGCCTGGCGGCCGGTGGATCTCTACGGCCTGCTCTTCCACACCCTGGCCAATGGGCCCGCGAGTGAGGTCTTTTTGAAGATGGCGGAGAAGGTCACCGGTCTGGAGTGGCCCGGGCTCCATGGTTTCTATCTCCTTCCGGACGAGGTGCGCGGCAACGAGAAGAGCCAGCGTCCGCTCCTGGAAACCCTCGCAGGCCCCTACATGGGGACCAACCATCGGCGGGGGTACACCTATACCTGGATCACCGGCCACCTGGCCGATGCCCATGGGCGAATCGCGCCCCGCAGCCTCCTCCTGGCACTGCGCCAGGCAGCGGCCATCACTCGGGAGAAGAGCCCGGAGTACCCCTACCCCCTCCAGTACGAAGCCATCAAGCGCGGTGTTGCCGAGGCATCCGATACCCGAGTCCGGGAGCTGAGCAAGGAGGACTACCCCTGGGTAACGCCGCTGCTCCATCGACTGAGGGATATGACGGTGCCACTGGAGATCAGCGACCTGAAAAAGCAGTGGACCAGGGTGGTGCTGGACGAGGTGCTGCAGGTCTCCGAGGAAAAACTGCCGCCTCGCCGCTTTGCCTCTGCACCCGAGGGCAGCCGCGACATCGAGCTGCTCATTGATGACCTGGAGGAGCTTGGCGTCCTCTACCGGACCGAGGATGGCCGCATCAATATCCCCGACATCTTCCGGGTCGGATTCGGAATCCGCCGCAAGGGAGGAGTCCGACCTCCCAGACGGGGAAGCTAACCGGCCGGATCAGGCCTACATGACTCCGGAGGCAAGAGATTGAACGCCCAAACCCTGGTCAACAAGGTCTGGAGCTTCTGCCACACCCTGCGCGATGACGGGGTGGGGTACGGCGACTACCTGGAACAGCTCACCTATCTGATCTTCCTCAAGCTCGCCGACGAGTACTCCCGGCCGCCCTACGACCGCGACATCGGCATCCCGGCGGGGTACGACTGGCCCAGCCTCAAGCGGCTGAAGGGGGCCGAGCTGGAGGCGCACTACATCGAGACCCTCCGCGTCCTGGGGCAGGAGGGCGGCATGCTGGGCCAGATCTTCATGAAGGCTCAGAACAAGATCCAGGACCCGGCCAAGCTCGCTCGCGTCATCGAGATGATCGACGCCGAGGACTGGGCGATGCTCGACGCGGACGTGAAGGGGGACCTCTACGAGGGCCTGCTGGAGAAGAACGCGGAGGACGTGAAGTCCGGGGCGGGGCAGTACTTCACGCCGCGGCCGCTCATCGAAGCCATGGTGGAGTGCATCCGGCCGGCGCCCGGCAAGAGCATCGCGGACCCGGCCTGTGGCACCGGTGGCTTTTTCCTGCGCGCCTACGACTTCATCACCCGCGAACACGAGCTGGACGGCAGCGAAAAGCGCTTTCTCAAGCACCACACCTTCCACGGCAACGAGATCGTGGCCGAGGCCCGCCGCATGTGCCTGATGAACCTCTTCCTGCACAACATCGGCGACCTCGATGACCAGCCCACCATCCTCTCCACGGATGCGCTCATTACCCCGGCGCCGCAGCGCTACGACTACGTCCTCACCAATCCGCCCTTCGGTCGCAAGAGCAGCATGACCATCATCAATGATGATACGGGGGAGCAGGAGAAGGAGGACTTCGTCTACGAGCGTCAGGACTTCTGGGCCACCACCTCCAACAAGCAGCTCAACTTCGTCCAGCACATCCGCACCATGCTCAAGGAGAACGGCCAGGCGGCCGTGGTGGTGCCGGACAACGTCCTGTTCGAGGGCGGGGCGGGGGAGACGGTCCGCCGCAAGCTGCTGGAGACCACCGATCTGCACACCATCCTGCGCCTGCCCACGGGCATCTTCTACGCCCAGGGGGTGAAGGCCAACGTCCTCTTCTTCGACAACCGCCCCGGCCGCGCCGAGCCGTGGACCCGAGAGGTGTGGTTCTACGACTACCGCACCAACGTCCACCACACCCTCAAGCGCAAACCCCTGCGGCTGGAGCACCTGCAGGACTTCATCCGCTGCTATCACCCGGAAAACCGGCACGAACGGACGGAGACCTGGAGCGAGGAGACCCCGGAGGGCCGCTGGCGGCGCTTCACCTACGAGGAGATCCTGGCCCGGGACAAGGTGAGCCTGGACATCTTCTGGCTACGGGATGAGTCCCTGGGAGACATGGACAACCTCCCCGAACCCGAGGCGATTGCCGAGGAGATCGTGGAGAACCTGGAGGCCGGGCTGGAGGGATTTCGGCAGGTGCTGGCCTCCCTGGAAGCGGAAGAGTCCACCGAACCGCCGTCCGGGAAGGCCTGAGCGGGAGCCGCCGGTCACCATCTTGTAGCCAGGTATTGTGGGCAAGTAACGGAGTCACCGGGGTGCGTGATCGCGCAGCGTCGTTTACAATTTCGGAGAATTCCTTTCTTTATGTAAACGGGGGCGAGTGGCTATGCTTGGAGAGCGCTTGAAGCGAGCTCGCGAGGCATCAGGCCTCAGCCTGCGCGATCTGGCCGCACGGATTGGAGTTAGCCATACCCTCCTGAGCCAGTTCGAAAAGGGGCAGAAGACCCCCGACTCGGGGCAGCTGATCCGGCTCGCTCGTGCCCTTGGGGTGCGGAGTGAGTATTTCCTGCGCCCAGCGGCCTATTCCCTCGAGGGCCTGGAGTTCCGCAAGCGTTCCAACCTGCGTGTCCGGGACGAGAAGCGGATCCGGGCCGAGGTACTGGATCAGGTCGAGCGTCGGTTGGAGCTTGAAGGCTTGTTCCCGGCTCTTGCCAGGGGGTTCGAGACCCCTTCAAGCCTGTCGAAGCAGGTCGCTCGAGAGGGAGATATCGAGGAGCTGGCCATTCTTCTGCGCCAGGCCTGGGGGCTGGGGCTTGGCCCGATTGCGGACATGGTGGATACCCTGGAGGGTCAGGGTTTCCGCGTGGTGATGGTGGATGTGGACCCCTCTGCCCGTTTCGATGGCTTGACCGCGGAGGTGGGCGGTCACCCGGTTGTTGTCGTGGGTAGGGAGTGGCCGGGGGATCGTCAGCGTTTCACCCTGGCCCACGAACTTGGCCACCGGATCCTGGCTGGTCGACTGGCCGGGGAACAGCTGGAAGAAGAGAAGGCCTGCAATCACTTCGCAGGGGCGTTTCTGGCTCCCCGGGATTCGGTGCTGGAGGCACTGGGTCCGAAACGAACCTGGCTGGAGCCCCAGGAGCTGGCCCTGCTGAAAGAAGAGTATGGCCTGAGCATGCTGGGGTGGGTCATCCGCGCGCGACAGCTCGAGATACTCCAGCCGTCGAATTACGAGCGCATGGCGCGCTACTTCAGCAAGCATGGCTGGCGCACGGAGGAACCGCGCACCTACCCTGCGGAGAAGGCGCATCTGTTCCCGCAGATGGTCTATCGCGCTCTGGGGGAGGACCGGATTTCTGAATCCAAGGCGGCAGAGCTGCTGGCGGTGCCGTTAGCCGAGCTGCGCGCGCAGCGCAACCTGGATGCGGCATATGCGGCTGCTGATCAGTGATGCGAATGTGCTGATCGATATCGAGGAGGGGGAGTTGGTCCCCGTCCTGTTTCAACTGCCCCATCGTATCGCGACGCCGGACATCCTGTTCTTTGACGAGCTGGAATCTCATCATCCGGAACTGCCCGAGGCCGGTCTGGAATTGCTGCCCATGTCCGGCGACCTCATCGACGAGGCCGGTCGTCAGGCGGCGGTTCATTCCGCACCCAGCCGCTACGATATGCTTGCGCTGGTACTGGCGAGGGAGCAGGAATGCGTCCTGCTAACGGGGGATAACCCTCTGCGCAAATTGGCCAGTGAGCAGGGGGTAGAGGTTCACGGTACTTTGTGGCTCGTTGAACAGATGATTGGCGAGATGCTGCTTTCCAGGGACGCGGCCAGGGCCGCCTACGAGCGTATGAGATCTCGCGGTAGTCGGCTGCCATGGGAGAAGGCCTTTCGGCGACTGGAGAGGCTGTGAAGGGTCACGGCCTCTCCGTCTCCGCCAATCGAAGCCATCTTGCAAGCCAGCCGTAACACCCGGCCTCAGCCCGAAGGCGCCTCGCCGGTCTTCTGCCGGATGGCCTCCTGGTCGAAGGCCTCGTCGATGGCGAGCACTGTCTCGCGCATGAGGCGGAAGCCCTCCACCGGGGCGTCGTCGGCCTGGTACTTCAGGCGCAGGGGGCCGATGCTGTTGACCACCTGGGCGCGTTCCACCTCGGCGTCGGTATCGGCGGCGCCGCAGCCCTCGGCGATCCCGGCGAGGATCTCGCCGGCGATGGGGTCGGGGTGTTCGCCGTTCTGCGCCCTGGTCAGGGACTCGGCCACCTCGCCGGCGAGGAACTGGTGGTTGGTGTTGGCATCAAGGAACTGCAGAAGCTCTCCGAGGGTCATGATTTGCCTCCTGTTCGGGTTGGTCAGGCGGCCAGCAGGCCATCGGCGGTGGCCGCCCCGCAGGCGGCCTCCACCCGCTGGATGTAGTACATGATACTCACCGGCAGGCTTACGCCGTCCAGCTGCTGCAGCGGCGCCAGGTCGGCGGCGAGCAGGCAGTCGGCGACGGAGAGGGTGCCGGTGTAGAAGCGTCGTTGTTCGAGATACTTGCCCAGCTCCGGCAGGCGGGAGAGGGTGGCGAACTGTTCGTAGGCGGCGTAGCGGTCGTTGGCCAGCGCCTCCAGGCCCATGCCGAAGCGGTGCTCGGCCTCGCGCTTCCACGCCTCGAAGGCGGCCTCGTCGTCGCCCACGCCGCGGAAGGCGGGCACCACCGGCGCATAGAGTCGCTGCAGCAGGGGGTCGGCCTGCTCCCGCCAGTCGAGCAGGGCGTCCCGGGCGCCGCGGTCGATGGCGCCCTCCACCAGGGGTTCACCGCCCACGATCCCGTCCAGCTCGAAGAGGGTGGTGGGGAAGTCGGTGTGCACGGCGCCGGCATCGTCCACCAGCACCGGCAGGGTGCGGGCGATGCCGAGGTCGAAGAAGGTGGCGTCGTCATCCGGGGCGACGGCCACGGCCTCGAAATCCACGCCCTTGGCGGCCAGCGCCAGGCGCAGGCGCTGGGATTCGGGGACGGCCCACTGGTGATACGCGGTGATCACGCCCCTTCCTTCTCCATGGCCAGGATGGCCTGCCACTCGTCCTCGGTCACCGGCATGATGGAGAGCCGGTTGCCCTTCTGCACCAGCTTCATCTCCGCCAGCTCCGGCCGCTGCTTGAGTTCGTCCAGCGGGATGTAGCGGTCGAAGTGGCGGGTGTAGCGCACGTCGACCATGTACCAGCGCGGCTTGTCCGGGTCCGACTTGGGATCGTAGTACTTCGCCTCCGGGTCGAAGGCGGTGTGGTCGATGTAGGGCTCGCTGACGATCTCCATGAGCCCGGCGATGCCCGGCGGCTTGGTGTTGGAGTGGTAGAACAGCGCCTGGTCCCCGGGCTGCATCCGGTCCCGGATCATGTTGCGGACCTGATAGTTGCGGATCCCGTCCCAGTGGTCAGTGCCGTCGGGCATTGCCGCCAGGTGGTCGATGCCGAAGACGTCGGGTTCCGATTTCATCAGCCAGTAGGCCATCTTGCCGCTCCCTCCCGCTCCATTCCTGAGTCATTGGGTAGGGGATGATCCCGTATCCGCGCGGCTCGCGCAACGGCCGCGCGCCGGACCAGCTCCCCCGCACGGAGAAGATGGTATTCTGAAGGCCGATGGTGCCGTTGCGGGTCCCGAGGCGGACCGCGAGGGCCGTCGAGCAGAATGTGACCACCCTCACGGATTGACGGGGATTAACGTGTTCATCGGGGGATGTATTGGGGCCCCGTTGGAATCCTGAATGGCTAAGGAGGGGAACATGAGAAGCAGAAAGCCCGATCTCGTTACCGCGATCACCGTCCTGGTTGTCGTCGGCATCCTCTCGACGACCTTTGCCGGTGAGCTGCTGGCGGCCTACTGAGCCGGCCGGTTCTCCGCCGGGATGATGCCGGCATCGGTGGCCACCGCGGCCACCGGGATGTCCCACGATTCCGCCTTGAGCGCCTCCACCTCCTGGAAGGCGTAGGCCGTCCCCATGAGCCGGGGCGGGTTCCAGACCCGTCGCCGGGCGCGATAGGCCAGGCTCTGGTCGTAGAAGCCGCCGCCCATGCCCAGCCGGTTCCCGGCCCGGTCGAACCCCACCAGCGGCAGCAGGAGCAGGTCCAGTCCCCAGGCGGGGACCAGGTGCTGGTGGTGGACCACCGGCTCCGGGATCCCGTAGGTGTTGGGGGCCATGGGCGTCTCCGGCCCCCAGGGGGCGAAGCGCATGGCGCGCATGCCCGGCCCGCCGATCACCGGCAGGTAACAGGTCTTGTGCATGGCCCAGGCGCGCTCGGCCAGGGGGCGCAGATCCACCTCGCCGTCGTTGGGGAGGTAGAGGGCGATCCGATCGCTGTAGACGAACCAGGGGTGGCGCGCCAGGTGGGTTACCAGGTCGGTAGAGCGGCGACGGCGCTCCCCCGGCTCCAGGTGGCGCCGGGCGCGGCGCAGGCGGCGGCGCAGTTGCTTGCGACTCTCGCTGGTCTCCACGGTGTTCCCCGGGCTGCGGCTGAACCGGACGGATGGACACGTTCCCGGCCCCGGCCACAACGGGCCTCGAGTACCGAAAACGGGGAAAGAGGAAGCGGTATCCCCCGCCTGTGCCGCATCATCCTTCGTCCTTGAACCGGAGGTTCAAGGCGGGGAGCTCAGTGATGCTTCAGGCTTTCCGCTCGGAGGCGGACGTGCTCACCGCACCACGATATCGTTCCCCTTTGGTGCTGCGTTAAGGCTCAAGGGTCTTCCCGGATGTGTGCGAACACCGCAGGGGATACCAGTCATGATCCTAGAACATCTGGCGGCCCGATAAACAGCCTTGTCAGCGGCGGGTGGGCGTGATACCCGAACAGGGCACCGAGGCGCGCTCAGGAGGAGCTGGGGGAGGGGGGCTGCTCGCGCTTGTCACCGCCGGCCTCCTCGGCCTCCAGCGCCTCGTCGATACGCTCGGTGAGGCGGGCGATGCGCTCGCGGGTGTCGCTGCGCTCGCGGCTGTGCTCCTCGCGCTCCAGCAGCAGCTCGTTGGTGATGTTCAGCGCGGCGATGACGGCCACGCGGTCCATCCCGACGATGTTCCCGGAGTCGCGGATCTCGCGCATGCGATCGGAGAGGTAGCGCGCCGAGGCGACCAGAGACTCCTTCTCGTCCTCGCGGCAGGCGATGCGGTATTCGCGATCGAGGATATGGACGGTGACCGGGACGGTCTCGGCGTCGGCCATCACTCCTGCTCCATGGACTTGAGACGGGTGATCATGCCCTCGACCCGGGAGCGCGCCAGCTCGGTCTTCTCGATGAGCTGGGCGCGCTCGGTCATCAGGCTCTGCTGGTGCTCGCGCAGGGAGCGATTTTCCTCCTGCAGGCGTTCCACCGTGCGCAGGAGCGTCTCCACGCGGGATTCCAGTTGCTTGAGGTCGACATCTTCCATCGCTGCCCCGATGCTGGCGGGTGCTGCTCCGTGCGCTGTCCCGGTTGCAGGGAAAGCCCAAGGCACTATAGAGCCGGCATTCTGGGGGGTCAACGGGCCACCGATCGACGGCGCGCCAGCAGCGCGGTGAGGCGATGGGTGAGGAAGTACCCGCCGACGGATACCGGGATCGCCACCAGCAGGCTGCCCACCCCGGTGAAGATGAGTTCGTCTCCGACCCCCTGGAAGAACCAGGCATCGGCTGGCGGTAGCGGGCCGGGCCAGACGGCGACGGCGGTCATGCCGATGGAGTGGAACCCCCAGTAGAGCGGCGCCATGGTGAAGGGGTTGCTGATCCAGGAGACGGCAAAGGCCGCGGGGAAATTGCCGGCCACCAGGATGCAGGCGGTGATCATGAGGGCAGTCTGGAAACCCACCGTCGGCGTCAGACCGACGAACAGCCCCACGGCCACGCCGCGGGCGATGGCCTCCGGGTGACTGCGCAGGCTGCCGGAGACCTCCAGCACGCGCTGCAGGCGGGGATGACCGGACAGCCAGCGGTGGCCCCGGCGGCGCAGGGCGCGGAAGCGAGCGCGCAGGGAGTCCATCATGAGCCACTCTGCGCCACGGCTGTGGCGTTACGGCACACCGGGATCACCGCTACCGGACAGGTGCGGCGAGGTTCGATTGGGCTTTCCGGTCTCCGGTTCATGGGCGCGTTCGGTCTGGATTTCGTGTCGTCGATGCCCTGGCAATTATCGTCGTTCCCGGGCCGGGGGAACAGATAGCAAGCACGCTCCGTGCCGGACTACCCACCAACCCCCTTCCGGGAGCGGTTGGGCTGCCCCGGGGCGGGTGCTAGGATACAGGCCGAACCATTGCCGGGGTACGACAACATGGCGGAATATCAGCTCTCGACCGAGGAGCTCGCCCGTCTCTCGGTGGACGACTACGAGGCGGAGAACCCCCTGCGGCCCGATGCGGTGATCCTCGAGGGGACGGCCCACAACGGCAAGCCCTGCCGCATGGTGGACAACACCGCCTCGGTCCCGGCGGACGAGCTCCAGGCGCTGTTCGACCATCTCATCGCCGAGGAGACCTTCGGCATCAGCGGCACCTCCGTCAGCGGGGGCAGCACCATCCGTATCGGCGGTCCCCAGGGGACCCACATCCAGATCGGAGAGGACATCTACCGCATCGTCCTCTTCCCCTACGAGGCCCGCATCGAGCGCTTCTGACATGACCGAAGAGACCGCAGCCACCTACGATGAAGTCCAGGACGCCCTGCACCGCCTGGGTCTCGAGTCCCATCCCGCCGAGGTCCAGGGGCGGCTCTGCGGCCGGACCTGTGCCGCCGGCGATATGGAGTTCGATGCCTGGCTGGGCAAGGTGGCCCCGGAGTACGACCCGAGCAATGCCCTGGCCAGCGAGTCGCTGGAGCCGCTCCGGCGCCTGCACAAGGCCACGCGGCTCCAGCTCAACGACCCCAACATGCGCTTCGAGCCGCTGCTGCCGCCGGACTCCGTTGCCCTGGCCTCCCGTGTGGAGGCCCTGGGCGACTGGTGCCTGGGCTTTCTGGAGGGCATGGCCGAGGGGGGCATTCGGGACGTGGACGGCCTGCCCGGGGATGCCGCCGAGGTGGCCCGGGACCTGGTGGAGCTCAGCCAGGCCGGCTCCTTCGAGCTGGAGGGCGGCGAGGAGGACGAGGATGCCTACGTGGAGCTGGTGGAGTACCTGCGCACCGCGACCCTGCTGGTCATGGAGGAGCTCCAGCCCACCTCGGCGCCGCCGCTGGGCAGCGGCGCCACCTTCCACTAGGAGGCCCGCGTGACCGATCCCTTCGCCCATCGCCGACAGCGCCTTCGGGAGGCCGTGGGGGAGGACGGTATCGCCATCCTGCCCACGGCGCCGGAGCGTCAGCGCAACCGCGACGTCGACTATCCCTACCGGCCCGACTCCGACTTCCACTACCTCACCGGCTTCCCCGAGCCGGAGGCCGTGATGGTCCTGGCGCCGGGCCGGCCCCACGGCGAGTACCTCCTCTTCTGCCGCGAGCGCGACCCGGACAAGGAGACCTGGGAGGGGCGCCGCGCCGGCCAGGAAGGGGCGGTGGCGCGCTACGGCGCCGACGACTCCTTCCCCATCGGCGACCTGGACGACATCCTCCCTGGCCTGCTGGAGAACCGCGCCCGGGTCTACTGCACCATGGGGCTGGATGCCGAGTTCGATACCAAGCTCATCGGCTGGATCAACTGCCTGCGCGAGCGCAGCCGCGCCGGGATCCACACCCCCGGCGAGTTCGTCGCCCTGGACCATATCCTCCACGAGATGCGCCTCTACAAGGGGCCGGAGGAGGTGGCGCACATGCGCACCGCCGCCCGGATCTCCGCCGAGGCCCACCGGCGCGCCATGCAGGCCTGCCGCCCGGGGATGATGGAGTACGCCCTGGAGGCGGAGTACCAGTACGTCTTCCGGCGGGAGGGGTGCAGCGCGCCGGCCTACCCGCCCATCGTCGGTGGCGGCGCCAACGGCTGCATCCTCCACTACACCGAGAACGAGGCCGAGCTGCAGGACGGCGACCTGGTGCTGGTGGATGCCGGCGGCGAGTACGCCGGCTACGCCGCCGACATCACCCGGACCTTCCCGGTGAACGGTCGCTTCTCCGCCCTCCAGCGCGAGGTCTACGACATCGTCCTGGCGGCCCAGCACGCCGCCATCGATGCGGTGCGGCCGGGCAATCACTGGGATCACCCCCACCAGGCGGCCCTGCGGGTCCTGGTCCAGGGGCTGGTGGACCTGGGGGCGCTGGCCGGCGAGGTGGACCACCTCATCGAGACCGGCGCCTTCAAGCCCTTCTTCATGCACCGCACCGGCCACTGGCTGGGAAGGGACGTCCACGACGTCGGCGACTACAAGATCGGCGAGGAGTGGCGGGAGCTGGAGCCGGGCATGGCGCTCACCGTGGAGCCGGGGCTCTACTTTGCGCCCGGTGGTCAGGCTCCGGAGCGGCTCCAGGGGATCGGCATCCGCATTGAGGACGACGTCGTGGTCACCGCCGACGGCTGCGAGGTCCTCACCGACCACGTCCCCTCGGACCCCGACGCCATTGAGGAGCTCATGGCGCATGAGTGAGGCCTTCGACATCGCCATCGTCGGTGCCGGCCCGGTGGGGGCGGGGCTCGCCCTGGCCCTGGACGGGGCCGGCTACCGGGTGGCGGTGATCGAGGCCGCGCCGCCGTCCAGCGAGACCGGCTCCACCTTCGATGCCCGCAGCCTGGCGCTGGCGTGGGCCTCTCGCCAGGTCCTGGCGACCACCGACCCCGCCCTCTGGGCGGAGATCGAGGCCGGCGCCGCTCCCATCCACCGCATTCACGTCTCCGACCGCGGCCGGCCCGGCTTCGCCCGGCTGGACCGCGACGACGAGCAGGTCCCCGCCCTGGGCTACGTCGTGGAGAACCGCCTGCTGGGCCGCGCCCTGCACGCGGCGCTGGACCGCTCCGGCGTCACGCTCTTCTGCCCCGCCCGGGTCACCGCCGTGGACCGTTCGCCGCGCCGGGCGCGGGTGCTGGCGGAGGGGCCGGAGGGCCGGGTGGATCTCACCGCCTCGCTGCTGGTGGCCGCCGACGGCGGCAACTCCGCCGTGCGCGAGGGGGCCGGGATCGGCACCCACCGGGTGGAGTACGGCCAGACCGCGATTATCGCCAACGTCGCCCCGGCCCTGGACCCCGGCACCACGGCCTGGGAGCGCTTCACCGAGACCGGCCCCCTGGCCCTGCTGCCCCTTACCGAGGGGCGCTGCTCCCTGGTCTGGACCTGCCGCCAGGGCGAAGAGGAGGAACTGCTGGGGCTGGACGATGCGGCCTTCCTGCAGCGGCTGGAGACGCGCTTCGGCGGCCGCCTGGGCGGCTTTACCGCCGTGGGCGAGCGCCACGCCTACCCCCTGGGCCTGCAGTACGCCGAGCGCTTCACCGCGCGCCGGCTGGCGGTCATCGGCAACGCCGCCCACGTCCTCCACCCCGTGGCCGGGCAGGGCTACAACCTGGGCCTGCGCGATGCCGCCGTGCTGGCCGAGGTCCTGGCCGATGCCCGGCGGGCCGGCCGGGACCCTGGCGACGAGACCCTGCTGACCGACTACGCCCGGCGCCGCCGGGCCGATTACGCCCGCACCACCGCCTTCACCGATGGCCTGGTGCGGACCTTTTCCAACGCCGTGGCGCCGGTGGCGGCGCTGCGGGCGGCGGGGCTGGTGGCCCTGGACCGCCTGCCGCCGGCCCGCCACGCCCTGGCCCGCCAGGCCATGGGGCTGGGTGGTCCGGTGCCGCGGCTGGCCCGGGGGCTGGCGCCATGAGGACCGAGGACCACACCTTCGACGTGATCATCGTGGGCGGCGGCATGGTGGGGCTGACCCTGGCCGCCGCCCTGGGCCATACCTCCCTGCGGGTGGCCGTGGTGGAGCGCAGCGAGCCGGACCCCGCCGCGGGTACCGGGGACTGGGACCAGCGCGTCTCCGCCATCACCGTCGCCTCCCGCCGGATCCTGGATAACGTCGGCGCCTGGCAGGGCATCGCCACCCGCCGGGTGAGCCCCTTCCGGGAGATGGATGTGCGCGACGCCAGCGGCCCCGGCCACATCCACTTCGATGCCGCCGACCTGGGCGAGCCGCTGCTGGGCCACATCGTGGAGAACGGCGTCATCCGCACCGCCCTCCATGACGTGGTGGCGGAACTGCCCAACGTCCGCCTCTACGAGCCGGCGACCATCCGGCGCATGGGCTGGGACTCCGACCACATGTACCTGCGCCTGGAGGACGATCGACTGCTGGCCGGCGGGCTGCTGGTGGGCGCCGATGGCGGTCGCTCCTGGGTCCGGGAGCAGGCCGGGATCACCACCCGCGGCTGGGACTACGGCCAGCAGGCGGTGGTGGCCACCGTGCGCACCGCCGAGCCCCACCAGGAGACGGCGTGGCAGCGCTTTCTCCCCGACGGTCCGCTGGCCTTCCTGCCGCTGGCGGACGGGCGCTGTTCCATCGTCTGGTCCACCACCCCCGAGCAGGCCGAGGCGCTCACCGCCATGGAGCCCGAGACCTTCTGCGGCGAGCTGGGCGAGGCCTTCGACCATATCCTGGGGCCGGTGGAGGAGACCGGCCCCCGGGCGAGCTTCCCCCTGCGGCTGCTCCACGCCAACGCCTACGTCCGCCCCCGGCTGGCACTGGTGGGGGATGCCGCCCACACCATCCACCCCCTGGCCGGCCAGGGGGTCAATCTGGGGCTGGCGGACGCCGCCACCCTGGCGGAGACCCTGCTGGAGGCGGTGGAGCAGCGCCGGGGCATCGGCTCCATCCCGGTGCTGCGCCGCTACGAGCGTCGCCGCAAGGCGGACAACGTGGCCATGATGGGGGCCATGGACGGCTTCAAGCGGCTCTTCGGCAGCGAGCTGGCGCCCCTGCGCTGGATGCGCAATATCGGTCTCAACCTCACCCACACCGTCCTGCCGGTGAAGAACGGCCTCATGCGCCACGCCATGGGCCTCACCGGCGACCTCCCGGAGCTGGCCCGCCGCGACCCCGAGCGGCGCTAGGCCCCGGAGACCCGAACACTCCCTAATCCGGGTCTTCCGGCGCCTCCTCCACGGCGCAGGCCGGCCCGCCGTCCCGGGGGAAGAGGACCAGGTGGTCCAGATCGGGGCGGACGGTGACTCGCGTACCCACGGCGTAGGCGTTGTGGCTGGGCGCCAGGCTCAGCAGCCGCGATCCCCCGGGCAGGCGAAGGGTGTAGAGGTAGTCGGCCCCGCGGAAGACCCGCTCCTCCACCTGGGCGGTGCCCTGGCCGTCGGGGTCTAGGATGATGTCGTCGGGCCGCACCAGGACATCCACCTGGCGTCCCATGGGGCAGTCCGACGGCACCGCCCCCTCCAGCAGCCCCAGCTCCGTCTCCACCTTGCCGTGGGCGAGAACCGTCCCCGGCAGGCGCACCCCCAGGCCGACGAAGTCGGCCACGAAGGGGGTCGCCGGGCGGTGGTAGAGGTTGTACGGCGTATCCCACTGGCAGAGCGCCCCGCCGGACATGACGCCCACGCGGTCGGCCATGGCGAAGGCCTCCGTCTGGTCGTGGGTCACCAGCAGGGCCGTGATCCCCGCCGCCTGGAGGATCCCCCGCAGTTCCCGGGGCAGCTGCTCGCGCAGCGCCACGTCCAGGCTGGAGAAGGGTTCGTCCAGCAGCAGGATGGCCGGCTCCGGCGCCAGGGCGCGGGCGATGGCCACCCGCTGCTGCTGGCCGCCGGAGAGGTGGTGGGGGTAGCGCGGCCCGGCGCCGGGCAGGCCCACCAGCGCCAGCAGCTCGTCCACCCGCTCGCGGCGCCTGGCCGCGCCCCGGGGGAGGCCGAAGGCGATGTTGTCGGCCACGGAGAGGTGCGGGAAGAGCGCCAGGTCCTGGAAGACCATGCCCACGCGGCGGTGCTCCGGCGGGATGCTGGCGGCGGGGCCGGCGACCTCCCGCCCCTGGAGGAGGACCCGGCCGGCATCGGGCCGCTCGAAGCCGGCGATGGTGCGCAGGGCCGTGGTCTTGCCGCACCCGCTGGGCCCCAGCAGGCAGCCGATGGTGCCGGCCTCCATCTCCAGGGAGACGTCGGCCACGGCGGTGTGATCGCCGTAGCGGACGGTGAGCCCCTCCAGTCGCAGCGCCTCAGCCATGGTCGCGCGCCCGGGTGATGGAACGGCTGAGCAGGATCACCGGGAGGAGCCCGGCGGCGACGATGGTCAGCGCCGGCGGCGCCGCCTCGCGCAGGCGCTCGTCCGAGGCCAGTTCGAAGGCGCGCACCGCCAGGGTGTTGAAGTCGAAGGGGCGGAGCACCAGCGTCGCCGGCAGCTCCTTGAGGACGTCCACGAAGACCAGAAGCATGGCGGTGAGCAGGCTACCGCGGATCAGGGGCAGGTGCACCCGCCGCAGGGTCGCCAGGGGGCCGTGGCCCAGGGTCCGCGCCGCCTCGTCCATGCTCGCCCGGACCCGGCCCAGGCCGGACTCCACGGTGTTCAGGGAGACAGCCAGGAAGCGCACCAGGTAGGCGAAGACCAGGGCCGCCAGGGTACCGCTCAGCAGCAGGCCGGTGCTCACGCCGAAGGTGGCGCGCATCCAGCCGTCCAGGGCGTTGTCGAAGGCGGCAAAGGGGATGACTACCCCCACGGCGATGACCGTCCCCGGCACGGCGTAGCCCATCCCGGCCACCCGCACCGCCGCCGCCGGCAGTCGCCCGGGCAACAGCCGCTGGCCATAGGCCAGGAAGAGGGCGAGCACCAGGGCCAGGCCGGCGGTCACCACCGCCAGCCCCACGGAGCGCCCGGCCAGGGTGGCGAAGCCGCGGTCCACGCTCCCGGCCACCTCCAGGCTCCAGGCCAGGAGCTGCCCGGCGGGGACGAGGAAGCCCAGGGCCAGCGGTACCAGGCAGGCCGCCACTGCCCCGGCGGCGCGCCAGCCGGTGAGTTCGAAGACCGGCGCCGGCTGCCAGGTGCCGTGGTGGTGGTACCGGGCGCCGCGGCGGGAGGCGCGCTCGAGTAGGATCACGGCGAAGACGAAGGCCAGGAGCAGGGCGGCCAGCTGGGCCGCGGCGGCGGCCTCCCCCATGCCGAACCAGGTCCGGAAGATCCCGGTGGTGAAAGTGGAGACGCCGAAGTACTTGACCGTGCCGTAGTCGGCCAGGGTCTCCATGAGCGCCAGGGAGAGGCCGCCGACGATGGCCGGCCGCGCCATGGGCAGTGCCACCCGGGCGAACATCCGCCACGGCCCCAGCCCCAGGGTGCGGGCGACATTGAGGGCGCTGGCCGACTGCTCCAGGAAGCTGGCCCGGGCCAGGAGGTAGACGTAGGGGTAGAGCACCAGGGTCAGCATCAGGGCCGCGCCGGTGAGGGAGCGGATCTCGGGGAAGGCGTAGCTGCCGACCTCCCAGCCGGTGATCGCCCGCAGCCCCGTCTGTACCGGGCCGGCGACGTCCAGCAGGCCGGTGTAGGTGTAGGCGATGATGTAGGCCGGCATGGCGAGGGGGAGGAGAAGCGCCCACTCGAACAGCCGCCGGCCGGGGAACCGGCAGACGGCGCACAGCCAGGCGGTGCCGGTGCCGAGGAGGAAGGTCCCGACCCCCACCCCGAGCATGAGCAGCAGGGAGTTGGTGACGTAGCCCGGCAGCACGGTGGCGGCCAGGTGGCCCCAGATCGCGGTGTCGAAACGCAGCAGGGAGCCCACCACCACCGCCACCGGCAGGGCCAGCAGAGCGGCCACCAGCAGCAGTCCCGGTTGCCAGGCACGCACGAAGGCGGCCCCCCACCACGCCGTGCGGGGGGCCGCTTCAGCGGCGGAGTCGCCCTCCCCCGGAAGGGGGGTGGGGCCTAGCGCCACCCCGCTCGATCCATGAGCCGGACGGCCCGGGCGTTGAGCTCACCCAGCCGGGTCAGCGGCAGATCGTCGGCCTGGAAGTCGCCCCACTTCGCCAGGGTATCGGCGGCAGGGACGCCGGCCTTCACCGGGAACTCGTTGTTGGCCTTGGCGTACCACTGCTGGGATTCGTCGGTGGTTAGGAACTCCAGCAGCGCCCGGGCCCGGTCCCGGTTCTGGCTGGCGGCGACCACACCGCCGCCGGAGACGTTGACGTGGGCGCCCCGGTCGTCCTGATTGGGCCAGACCAGCCGCACGGCCTCTGCGGCCTCCTGGTCATCGGTCCCGCCGTTCTGCATGGCGCCGTAGTAGTAGGTGTTGGCCACGGCGACGTCGCACTCCTCGGCGGCCACGGCGCGGATCTGGTCGCGATCGCCGCCCTGGGGGTCCCGGGCCATGTTGTCCACCAGGCCCTCGGCCCACGCCTGGGTCTCCTCTTCGCCGTGCTCGGCGATCATCGACGCCACCAGGGACTGGTTGTAGACGTTGTCCGAGGAGCGGATGCAGACCCGGCCCTCCCACTCGGGATCGGCGAGGTCCTCGTAGGAGGTGATGGCACCCTCCTCGACCCGGTCGGCATGGGTGAAGATCACCCGCGCCCGCTGGGAGAGGCCGAACCAGTGGCCCTGCTCGTCGCGCAGGTGGGCCGGGATGGCCGATTCCAGCACCGCGGAGTCGGTGGCGGCCAGGACGCCGGCCTCCCGGGCGCGGTGGAGGTTGCCGGCGTCCACCGTGATGAGCACGTCCGCCGGCGTGTTGCGGCCCTCGTTCTCCAGGCGGGAGAGCAGGGCGCCGGCGTCGGCGGTGAGGAGCTTCACCTCCATCCCGCTCTCCTGCCCGAAGCGATCCAGCAGCGGCTTGATGAGTGCCTCCTTGCGGGCGGAGTAGACGTTGAGGGTCTCCTCCTCCCCGGCGCCGCCACAGCCGGCGACCAGCACGGCGCTTATCAGAGCGGTCATCCAGTAGCCGAGACGCGGCATGGGTCTCTCCTCGATGGTTGTTGGGACAGGGGCGACCGTACGCCGTGAAGGGGCTTTTGTCCAATGAGAATCATTCCGTTTTGTCGGGAGGGGAATCCGGCCACCCCCGCGGTTGGATCCCGGGGCCGGCTGGGTTATTCTGAACGTTCGGCTGCTGTACCTGTGGGAGAGCGCGGCCATCCGGTGGCCGCCGCCGAAGGCGCAACAATCGCCCGTAATCGCTCAGGCCAAGGGACCGCAGGTACAACGAAAGGCCGACTCTGGAGAGCGGTCGCCATCGGCGACCCACCGAAGGGGCTCAAGCTCTCAGGTGAAAGGACAGAGGGGCGATGGACAGGGCAACCGAACCGTTGACCGGGTCCATCGCCTCGATCCCGTCCAGACACCGAATCCAGCTTGGGAGAGCGAGCATGCCGCAAAGCCCCGAACGCTTCATCCCCGTATTCGATCACTCCGATCGCCCCAACGCCGGGCGGATGCCGGAGTGGATCCGGCTGAATCTCGACGCCGATCCGCGCTACGCCGATACCGCCCGCGCCGTCCACGACCAGGGCCTGAACACCGTCTGCGAGGAGGCGCGCTGCCCCAACCGCGGCGAGTGCTGGGCCCGCGGCACGGCCACCTTCATGCTCCTGGGCGAGACCTGCACCCGCGCCTGCGGCTTCTGCTCCGTGCAGACCGGCCGGCCCGACTGGTTCGACAACGACGAGCCGCGCCGGGTCGCCGAGGCCGCCACCGCCATGGGGCTGGACTACATCGTCCTCACCTCGGTGAACCGTGACGACATGGCCGATGGCGGTGCCGGGATCTTCGCCGAGACCCTGCGCGAGGTGCGCCGGCGTGATGCGCGCATGGGCGTGGAGTTCCTCACCCCCGACTTCCAGCAGGACATGGACGGCGCCGTGGCAGCCATCGCCGCCGCTACCGCCGAGTTCCCGCTGGCCGAGAGCGAGCCGGCGGACCTGGTCTGGGGCCACAACGTCGAGACCGTCCCCTCCCTCTACCGGGAGGTGCGCAAGGGCTCGCGCTACGAGCGCTCCCTGGAGCTGCTGGAGCGCGCCTCCGCCCTGCCGCGGGTGGAGGCCAAGTCGGCGCTCATGCTCGGCATGGGCGAGACCGCCGACGAGGTGGCCGAGGTCCTGCGCGACCTGCGCGGTGCCGGCGTGGAGCGCATCGCCCTGGGGCAGTACCTGCGCCCCACCCGCTACCACCTGCCGGTGAAGGAATACGTCACCCCCGAGCAGTTCGACGACTACGCGGCCATCGCCCGCGACCTCGGCTTCGGCTGGGTCAAGGCCGGGCCGCTGGTGCGCTCCTCCTACCACGCCGAGGAGCGCCAGGATCACGCCATGAAGGGGGTCTCCGCATGAGCCTCAAGCGCACGCCGCTCCACGACAAGCATGTCGCCGCCGGGGCCAAGCTGGCCGACTTCTACGGCTGGGAACTGCCGGTCCACTACGGCTCCCAGGTGGAGGAGCACCACCACGTCCGCAACGAAGCCGGGATGTTCGATGTCTCCCACATGAACGTGGTCGACATCGAGGGCGAGGGGGCCACCGACTTCCTGCGCTACCTCCTGGCCAACGACGTGGCCAAGCTCAAGACCCCGGGCAAGGCGCTCTACAGCTGCATGTGCAATCCCGAGGGCGGGGTGGAGGACGATCTCATCGTCTACCGCATGCACGACACGTGGTATCGCGCCATCCTCAACGCCGCCACCCACGACAAGGACATGGCCTGGCTGGAGCAGCACATCGCCGGCTTCGCCTGCACCCTGTGCGAGCGCACCGACCTGGCGCTGGTGGCGGTCCAGGGGCCCAAGGCCCGCGAGCGTGCCCTCGACGCCCTGGGCGAGAACGGCGCCTTCGCCGCCGATCTCAAGCCCTTCCAGGCCGCCGGGGACGACCGCCTCTTCATCGGCCGCACCGGCTATACCGGCGAGGACGGCTTCGAGATCTCGGTCCCCAACGAGCGCATCGCCGGTCTCTGGGACGAGCTGGAGGCCGCCGGAATCCAGCCGGTGGGCTTCGGTGCCCGGGACACCCTGCGCCTGGAGGCCGGCATGGCCCTCTACAGCCACGAGATGGATGAGTCCACCTCGCCGCTGGAGGCCGGGCTGGCCTGGACCGTCGCCTTCGAGCCGGCCGACCGCGACTTCCTCGGCCGCGCCGCCCTGGAGCGCCAGCGCGAGGCCGGGGTCGCCCGGGAGCAGGTGGGCCTGGTCCTTGCCGACCGCGGCGTCCTGCGGGACGGGCAGACCGTCCACTGCGCCGGTGGCGACGGGATTACCACCTCCGGTACCTTTTCCCCCACCCTGGGCCGGGCCATCGCCCTGGCCCTGGTCCCCGCCGGGACCGCCGAGGCCGGTGGCCGCTGCGAGGTGGCGGTGCGCAACAAACGGCTCTCGGCCGCCGTGGTCAAGCCGCCCTTCGTGCGTAACGGCCAGGCCCGGGTCGAATTACCCTGATATCCTTCGGGGGGTGAAATGCCCCCTGCCACTGTCCGAATTTTCGAAACCCAACGGGAGAGACCCATGAGCAACATTCCCGCCGATCGCAAGTACACCAAGTCCCACGAGTGGGTGAAGACCAACGACGATGGCACCCTCACCATCGGCATCACCGAGCATGCCCAGGAGCTCCTCGGCGACATGGTCTTCATCGAGGTCCCGGAGGAGGGCGGCACCCTCACCGCCGGCGAGGACTGCGCCGTGGTGGAGTCGGTGAAGGCCGCCTCCGACGTCTACGCCCCCGTGGGCGGCGAGGTGGTGGAGGCCAACGAGGGCCTCGCCGACTCCCCCGAGACCGTCAACCAGGACCCCTACGGCGAGGGCTGGCTCTTCCGCGTGAAGCCGGACGCCGAGCCCCAGGACCTGATGGACCCCGACGCCTACCAGGCGCTGGTGGACTCCGAATCCCACTGAGCGCGAGGCCGCAAGGCGCGACGCGCGAGGAGAGTTCATGCCCTTCATTCCGCATACCGAAGAAGAGGTGCGCGCCATGCTCGACGCCATTGGCGAGTCGAGCATGGAGGCGCTGTTTGATGAGATCCCCGCCGAGCTGCGCAGCGAGGGCCTGACCCGGGTCCCACCGGGCGCCAGCGAGATGCAGGTGGGGCAGGAGATCCGCCAGCGCGCCGCCGCCGACGGGCAGCCGGTCTGCTTCATGGGGGCCGGCGCCTACGAGCACCACATCCCGGCGGCGGTCTGGGAGCTGACCACCCGCGGCGAGTTCTACTCCGCCTACACGCCCTACCAGGCGGAGGCGAGTCAGGGCACGCTCCAGGTGGTCTACGAGTTCCAGACCATGATGGCCCACCTCACCGGCATGGATGCCTCCAACGCCTCCATGTACGACGGCGCCTCGGCGCTGGCGGAGGCGGCGCTCATGGCGGTGCGGGCCAACCGCAAGGCCAAGTCCAAGCGGATCCTGATCCCGGAGAGCGTCCACCCCGTCTACCGGCGTGTGGTGGAGACCATCGTCCACAACCAGGGCCTGGAGCTGGAGACCCTGGGCGTCGACCCCGAGGGCGGTCATATCGACCCGGCCGTCCTGCCGGAAGAGCCGGGCACCTTCGCCGGTCTCGTGGTCCCGCAGCCCAACTACTTCGGGGTGCTGGAGGATGTCGACGCCCTCACCGACTGGGCCCACGCCCACGGCGGGCTGGTCATCGGCCAGGTGAATCCCACCGCCATGGCCGTGCTCACGCCGCCGGGGGAATGGGGCACCGAGGGGGCCGACATCGCCTGTGGCGAGGGCCAGCCCCTGGGCGCGCCGCTCTCCTCGGGCGGGCCCTACTTCGGTTTCATGACCTGTAAGCAGTCCCACGTGCGCCAGCTCCCCGGCCGGATCGTCGGCGGCACCATCGATGCCGACGAGCGCCGGGGCTACACCCTGACGCTGCAGGCGCGGGAGCAGCACATCCGCCGCTCCAAGGCGACCTCCAACATCTGCACCAACCAGGGGCTGCTGGCCACGGCGGCGACCATCTACCTGAGCCTCATGGGGCCGGACGGGCTGGAGCGGGTGGCCACGGCCTCCCACGCCAACACCCGCAAGCTGGTGGACGCGCTCACGGCCATCGACGGCGTGGAGAAGGTCTTCGACCGGCCCTGCTTCCACGAGGTGGCCCTGCGCACCGAGGTGCCGGCGGATCGTCTCCTGGACGCCCTGGCGGCGGAGGGGATCCTCGGCGGTGTGGCCCTGGGCGAGGACTACCCCGAGCTGGGTGACGCCTTCCTGGTCTGCGCCACCGAGGTGCGCACCGACGACGAGATCCGCGCCTACGCCGACGCCGTGGCCCGGATCCTGCCGACCCTGCGCGACTGAGGACCCGTTCCGAGGAGGTCGAACATGCTGCGCCGTACGCTCGCCACCACCGCCATCGGCGGCGCCCTGCTGGGGCTGTCCGCCTGTGCCAGCGGCCCGGAGAAGGCCTATCCCGGGATGGAGGCCACCGAGGTCGCCGACGGGGTCTGGGCGGTGATCAGCCCCGCCCGCTCCTTCCCCAACGAGGAGAACCGCGGCTGGAATTCCAACATGGCCTTCGTGGAGACCGGCGAGGGCGTGCTGGTGCTGGATACCGGCTCCTCCGAGACCATCGGCGAGTCCCTGAAGGCCACCATCCGCGAGGTCACCGACGCCCCCATCCGCTGGGTGGTCAACTCCAGCAGCCACGGCGACCACTGGCTGGGCAACCACGCCTTCGCCGGCGACGGGACCACCTTCCTGGCCACGCCGGAGGTGCGCTCCATCACCGAGTCCGAGGGCGAGACCTGGCGGGAGCGGGTGTCGCAGATGACCGGCGGCGCCACCGACGGCACCACCCTCCACCCGCCGCAGGAAGCGGTGGAGGAGACCACCACCCGCACCTTCGGCGAGGTGGAGGTGGAGCTGCGCACGGTGGGCAACGCCCACAGCCCCGGTGACCTGGTCCTGTGGCTGCCGGAGAAGGGCGCCCTGCTCACCGCCGACGTCGCCTTCGGCGAGGCGGCGCCGGCGACCATGGATGCCGACGTCCGGCACTGGATCGACACCCTGGCCGAGCTGGAGGCCCTGGAGCCCGAGGTCGTGGTTCCCGGCCACGGCCGCATCGGCGAGGGGAGCTTCATCCTGGCCGATGTTCGCGGCTACCTGGAGACCCTCTGGGAGACGGTGGAGGCCGGCTACGACCAGGGCAAGCTGGATTACCAGATGCGCGACGAGGTGGATGAGGCCCTGGCCGACTGGGCCGAGCGCTACCCCAACTACGACGAGCGCATCGGCCAGTCCATCTCCCACGTCTATCTACAGGTGGAGGAGGCCGCCTTCGGCGGCTGATCCCCGAGGAGACCGAAAAATGCTCATCTTCGAACACGGCCGTGAAGGCCGCCGTAACTACGCCCAGGCCCCGGAGGCCGGCGACCTGGACGGGATCCCGGAGGCCCTGCGCCGGAAGAAGCGGGCGCCGCTGCCGGAGGTCTCCGAGCTGCAGGCGGTGCGCCACTACACCCGGCTGTCGCAGACGAACTTCTCCATCGACACCCACTTCTACCCGCTGGGCTCGTGCACCATGAAGTACAACCCGCGCGGTTGTAACAGCCTGGCCATGCTGCCCGGCTTCCTGGGCCGTCACCCGCGCGCCCCGGAGAAGCGCTACGGCCAGGGGGTGCTCTCCTGCCTCCACGACCTGCAGGAGATGCTCAAGGACATCACCGGCATGAAGGCCGTCTCCCTGGCCCCCATGGCCGGCGCCCAGGGCGAGTTCACCGGGGTGGCCATGATCCGCGCCTACCACGACGCCCGCGGCGACACCGAGCGCAGCGAGATCATCGTCCCCGACGCCGCCCACGGCACCAACCCGGCCACGGCGGTGATGTGCGGCTACAGCGTCCGCGAGATCGCCACCGACGCCAACGGCGACGTGGATATCGAGAGCCTCAAGGCGGCGGTGGGCCCGCAGACCGCCGGGATCATGCTCACCAATCCCTCCACCGTGGGGGTGTTCGAACGCAACATCGGCCAGATCGCCGAGATCGTCCACGGCGCCGGCGGCCTGCTCTACTACGACGGCGCCAATCTCAACGCCATCCTCGGCAAGGTGA
This sequence comes from Thiohalospira halophila DSM 15071, assembly GCF_900112605.1. NCBI lineage: Bacteria > Pseudomonadati > Pseudomonadota > Gammaproteobacteria > Thiohalospirales > Thiohalospiraceae > Thiohalospira > Thiohalospira halophila. Next base: position 36,726 of record NZ_FOMJ01000005.1, on the reverse strand, counting down.
AGCCCGGCGACATGGGCTTCGACGTCATCCACATGAACCTGCACAAGACCTTCTCCACCCCCCACGGCGGTGGTGGTCCCGGTGCCGGGCCGGTGGGTGTCGCCGAGCGGCTGGAGCCCTACCTGCCGACCCCCATGGTGGGCAGGGAGGGCGACGAGTACTGCTGGCACACCGAGGCGGACTGCCCGGAGACCATCGGGCCGCTCTCCGCCCACTACGGCAACGTCGGGGTTCTGCTCCGGGCCTATGTCTACGCCCGGCTGCTGGGCCGCGAGGGCATGGAGCGGGTGGGCGAGTACGCCACCCTCAACGCCAACTACCTCATGAAGCGGCTGCGCGAGGCCGGCTTCGAGGTGGCCTATCCCGAGCGGCGCGCCACCCACGAGTTCATCGTCACTCTGCGCAAGGAGGCGAAGGAGCTGGGCTGCAACGCCATGGACTTCGCCAAGCGGCTGCTGGACTACGGCCACCACGCGCCGACCACCTACTTCCCGCTGCTGGTGCCGGAGTGCCTGCTGGTGGAGCCCACGGAGACCGAGGACAAGGCCACCCTGGACTCCTTCGTGGACGCCATGATCGCCATCCGCGAGGAGGCGAAGAACGAGCCGGACACGCTCAAGAGCGCCCCGCACACCCTGCCGGCCCGGCGGCTGGACGATGTCCGCGCCGCCAAGGAGCTGGACCTGCGCTGGGATCCGCCGGCCGCCTCCTGACATGACCGGCGCGGCCCATCAGCGCAAGCCGGACCATCGCGGCCTGGCCCACGTGGCCATGGCGATGGTCTATTCCGGCCGTGGCCTGGCCGCCGCCTGGCGTCACGAGGAGGCCTTCCGGCTGGAGCTGCTGGTGGCCGCCCTCCTGGTGCCGGTGGGGCTCTGGCTGGGTCGGACCGGCGTGGAGTACGCCCTGCTGTTCGGGGCGCTGGTCATGGTCCTGCTGGTGGAGCTGGTCAACTCCGCTCTGGAGGCGGTGGTGGACCGCATCGGCACCGACGACAACCCCCTTTCGGGGCGCGCCAAGGACCTGGGCTCGGCGGCCGTCTTCGCCAGCCTGGTCCTGGTCGCCGTTATCTGGGGCGCGGTGGCCTGGGGCCGATTCCTGGCCTGAGGCCGCGCCCCCCGTTCATTCGCAAGCAAGCAATCGAGGAAACAGCAATGTCTGCACTGCTCTGTGGCTCCTACGCCTACGACACCATCATGGTCTTCCCGGACCACTTCAAGAACCACATCCTCCCCGACAAGGTCCACATGCTGAACGTCTCCTTCCTGGTGCCGCAGATGCGCCGGGAGTTCGGCGGCTGCGCCGGGAACATCGCCTACAACCTGAAGCTGCTGGGCGGCGACCCCATCCCCATGGCCACCGTGGGCGGTGACTTCGGCCCCTACGCCGACTGGATGGACAAGCACGGCATCACCCGTCAGCACGTGAAGGTGGTCGACGACACCTACACCGGCCAGGCCTTCATCACCACCGACCTGGACGACAACCAGATCACCGCCTTCCACCCCGGCGCCATGAACGAGTCCCACCAGCTCAAGGTGACCGACGCCTCCGGCGTGAAGATCGGCATCGTCTCCCCCGACGGCCGCGACGGCATGATCCAGCACGCCGAGCAGTTCGCCGAGGCGGGCATCCCCTTCATCTTCGACCCGGGCCAGGGCATGCCGATGTTCGACGGCGACGACCTCGCCCGCTTCGTCGACCAGGCCACCTACGCCGCGCTCAACGACTACGAGGCGCAGCTGCTGGCCGAGAAGACCGGCAAGTCCATGGACGAGATCGCCGGCCAGCTGGAGGCGCTCATCGTCACCAAGGGCGGCGAGGGCTCCTTTATCTACACCGGCGGCAAGACCATCGAGATCCCGCCGACCCCCATCGGCGAGGCCAAGGACCCGACCGGCTGCGGCGATGCCTACCGCGCCGGCCTGCTCTACGGCCTGGACAACGACATGGACTGGGAGACCACCGGCCGCATCGCCTCCCTGATGGGCGCCATCAAGATCGAGTACGCCGGCACCCAGAACCACCACTACACCCTCGACGAGTTCAAGGACATGTTCGAGAAGAACTTCGGCTACCGCTTCTAGGACCGGCCGAGGTCCGGCCGCCCTCCGGGGCGGCCTCGAGGGCAGAGGGGGCGCCTCCCGCGAGGGGGCGCCCCCTTTTCGTGGGCTATTCGGGGAGGAGGCGGCAGCGTCGCCGGTCCCATCGGACCGGCGGATCCAGCCGCTCGCCGAGGCCGTGGTGCAGGCGGGCGAGGAGCCAGTCGCACTCGTCCGGTCCCCGGCCGCGGCTCTCCAGTGCCGGGGCGAAGTGCAGATCGTCCCGGGGCAGCAGGCTCAGGGTCACGCTGAGGATGGCGCGGTCGCCGGTCCCCACGGAGGGCGCCAGGTGGCAGAGGTACCACAGGGCCTCCTCGCCGCTGAGGCTGGTCAGCGGGAGGTTGTGGCCGCCGACCAGGGCCGCCGGGTCCGGCACCCGCACGATGCCCAGCAGGTCCGTGGGCCCGGTCCCGTGGCCACAGAGGGCCTCCAGCAGCGGATTGACCCGGTGGCAGACCTCGTCCACCGCCAGGCCGCGCCCGGCCACCACCAGGGCGGGCGAGAGCGGGCCGCTGTCGGCCTCAGCCATTACTGCCGGCCAGCACGTGGTCGGGGGCCTCCTCGGTGGCCTGCGCCTGCGCGCAGGCGCCCGCCGGCTCCAGCGGGAGATGGCGGATGCGCTCCCCCGGGAGGTGTCGCAGGTGGGCGCCGAACTCCTCGCGGGCCGCCGGATGGCACAGCTCCACGCGCCAGACCACCTGCGACTCCCCCTGGGCCCCGCCGACCCGGTAGCCGTAGACCGCCCGGACCCCGGGGGCGGCCCGGAGGGTGGCCTCACCGGCGCGGACGGTCTGCTCCAGGGCCTCGGAGGGCGCGGCATCCTGGATGAGGAGCTCCTCCACCGCGCGCCGTTCCCGGCAGCGCGACTGGACCTCGGCGGCACGGCCCGCCGAGCCCATGGTGCGCATGCGCTCACCGCTCCAGGCGCTGACGGCGTCACGGACGGCACGGCCGAGGTGCTCGTAGGCCGGGGCCGTTGCCCGCAGGGCCTCCGCCGCGGTGCGGGAGACTCCCTCGGAGAAGCCGATCTGGGCCGCCCCCTGGGCGACCATGCGGCGGATCCGGTCGTCGGTGTCGGTACCGTCGGCGGGGACGACCAGCGGGCACTCCGTGGCCTCGCCGAGCTGGCGCAGGCGGGAATAATCGGTGCGTGCGCGCCGTCCCTCGCCCGGGGCACCCGTGATGGCCACCTCCAGGGCGTGGCTGCCGGTCCGCTGGCAGAGCGCGGTGGCCTCGGCGGCGGGGGTCCGGCCGCTCTCGTCGGGTTGGGGACAGGCGATGACGGTGAGTCGGCAGGTACTGGCCTCGGCCACCTGCTCGCGCAAGGCGGCCACGGTGGCGGTGAATTCGCCCTCAGGGGGGCGGGCGAGGACGCCGCCGCAGCCGAGCCGGGCAGCCCGGCGGACGGCCCGGGCGTCGGATACGGGTCCGTAGAGGATCGCGGCCGGGACCGAGGCCGCGTCCACCGCCGTCACCAGCCCCGCGAGGAGACTCTCCAGCGCCGCCTCCTCGTCGGTGCCGGGGTCCACCGTGAGGATTACCGGTGCGCGGGCGCGCTCGGCGGCGGCCAGGACCCCGCGCGCGACCTCCAGCCCCGGAACGGTAAAGGCCCCCACCGCGTAGCCGTGGCAGCGGGCGTGGCCAAGCATGTCACCGAGTTCGACCGCGGGCATCTGTCTCCTCCCGTGCGGGGGACGATGAAAACCTCCTGTGGGTTGTAAAGTCTGGTTCGCTTGATCTATTAATAGAAATCAATTGTTTCTATTCACAGGATAGGTTTTAGTCGATGACCAGCATCGTTCCCGACCTGGCACGCCGGGTGACCCTGCGGCAGCTCGCCATCTTCGAGGCCATGGCCCGCCACGAGAGCGTGACCCGCGCCGCCGAGGAGCTCTACCTCACCCAGCCCACCGCCTCCATGCAGGTGAAGAAGCTCAGCGATGCCCTGGGCGTCCCGCTGTTCGAACAGGTGGGCCGGCGCATTCACCTCACCGATGCCGGACGGGAGCTCTACGAGAGCTGCCAGGAGATCTTCGGCAGCCTGGGGCGGCTGGAGATGGGCATCGCCGAGATGCGCGGCCTCAAGCGCGGCATGCTCAAGCTCTCCGTGGTGACCACCGCCAAGTACTTTGCCCCCCACGTCATGGGCACCTTCAAGGGTGAGCACCCGGGTATCCAGGTCTCCCTCAAGGTCTCCAACCGGGAGCGGATCCTGGACCGGCTGGCGGACAACGAGGACGACCTCTACATCATGGGCCGCAAGCCGGCGGACGGCGTCGAGGTCGAGGCCATCCCCATAGCCCCCAATCCCCTGGTCATGATCGCCGCCCGGGACCATCCCCTGGTGGGTGAGCCCAACATCCCGCTGGCGCGCGTGGCGGAGGAGCCCTTCATCGACCGCGAGCCGGGCTCGGGGATCCGCGAGGCGACCCACAATCTGCTCGAGAGCCGGGGTCTGGAACCCAACGTCATCATGGAGCTGTCCAGCAACGAGGCCATCAAGCACACCGTGGCCAGCGGCATGGGGATCTCGGTCCTGTCGCTCCACAGCCTCACCCTGGAGGGGACGCGCGGCCCCCTGGCCATCCTCGACGTGGAGGGCATGCCCATCGAGCGCTACTGGTACGTGGTCTATCCCAAGGGGAAGAAGCTCTCGGCGGTGGCCCGCGCCTTCCTCGACTTCATGCTGGCCGAGCGCGAGCAGGTCGCCATCGCCCTGCGCGACATGCTCGCGGATCTACCATTCGCATCCGAGAGTACCGACTGGATCACCGCCTTCCAGGCCGAATGACCCATCCCTCACCCGGGGCTTCCCCGGGCCCGAACCCCTTGTCGTTACGGGGTTTTCTTCCCTTGCCGACGGCCGGGCGCGAGCGGCTCACAAGCATCCTCTATGGACTTCATTGAATTAATCGATTGGTCTCTATCCATGGACCTCGGCTAGCTTTGCTCTCGCAATCCCACCACGGCAAGTGAGGAGCGTTCGGATGGCAACCAAGACTTACGACGCGGGGGTAAAGGACTACGCCCAGATGTACTGGACGCCGGATTACGTCCCCCTGGATACCGACCTGCTGGCCTGCTTCAAGGTCACCCCCCAGGAGGGGGTTCCCCGGGAGGAGGCCGCGGCTGCTGTCGCCGCCGAGTCCTCCACCGGGACCTGGACCACGGTGTGGTCGGATCTGTTGACCGACATCGAGTTCTACAAGGGCCGCGCCTACCGTATCGAGGACGTGCCCGGCGACCCGGAGGCGTTCTATACCTTCATCGCCTACCCCCTCGACCTCTTCGAGGAGGGGTCGATCACGAACGTGCTCACCTCGCTGGTGGGTAACGTCTTCGGCTTCAAGGCCATCCAGGCCCTGCGGCTCGAGGACATCCGCTTCCCCATCGCCTACATCAAGACCTGCATGGGCCCTCCCTTCGGCATCCAGGTGGAGCGCGACCGGCTGAGCAAGTACGGCCGTCCCCTGCTGGGCGCGACCATCAAGCCGAAGCTGGGCCTCTCCGGCAAGAACTACGGCCGGGCGGTCTACGAGAGCCTGCGTGGCGGTCTCGACTTCACCAAGGACGACGAGAACGTCAACTCCCAGCCCTTCATGCGCTGGCAGGACCGGTTCGAGTTCGTCGCCGAGGCGGTGCAGAAGGCCGAGACCAAGACCGGCGAGACCAAGGGCCACTATCTGAACGTCACCGCGCCGGATCCGGAGCAGATGTACGAGCGCGCCGAGTTCGCCAAGGAACTGGGCATGCCCATCATCATGCACGACTTCCTCACCGGCGGCTTCACGGCGAACACCGGCCTGGCCAAGTGGTGCCGCAAGAACGGCATGCTGCTGCACATCCACCGCGCCATGCACGCCGTCATCGACCGCAGCCCCAAGCACGGCATCCACTTCCGGGTGCTGGCCAAGTGCCTGCGGCTCTCCGGCGGTGACCACCTCCACACCGGCACCGTGGTGGGCAAGCTGGAGGGCGACCGCGCCTCCACGCTGGGCTTTGTGGATCAGCTGCGCGAGGCCTTCGTCCCCGAGGACCGCTCCCGCGGCGTCTTCTTCGACCAGGACTGGGGCTCCCTGCCCGGCGTCATGGCCGTCGCCTCCGGCGGTATCCACGTCTGGCACATGCCGGCGCTGGTCTCCATCTTCGGCGACGACTCCGTCCTGCAGTTCGGCGGCGGTACCCAGGGCCATCCGTGGGGCAACGCCGCTGGCGCCGCTGCCAACCGCGCGGCCGTCGAGGCCTGCGTCAAGGCGCGCAACCAGGGTCGCGAGATCGAGAAGGAGGGCAAGGAGATCCTCATGGAGGCCGCCCAGCAGAGCCCCGAGCTGAAGATCGCCCTGGAGACGTGGAAGGAGATCAAGTTCGAGTACGACACCGTCGACAAGCTCGATACGGCCTAACCCCGTTTTCCGAGCCCTTCCGATTCACGCAACGGAGAAGAAGACATGCCGGATTTCAAAGAAATGGGCGATTATCGCAGCCGGATTACCCAGGAGACCTTCGGCTTCCTGAAGGCGCTGACCTGGGACGAGATGCACGACATGGTCGCCTACATCATCGACCAGGGCTGGGTCCCCGGGATCGAGCACGAGACCCCCGCGGAGGCCCACGGCCACTACTGGACCCTGTGGAAGCTGCCGATGTTCGGTGTGAAGGACACCGCACCGGTACTCGAGGAGCTGGAGGCGTGCCATCGCGCCTATCCCGAGGACCACGTGCGACTGGTGGGCTTCGACGACTATACCCAGAGCCTGGGCACCGCCTTCGTGGTGTACCAGGGGCGCGGTTGAGGGGGCGCACCCCCCTCCGTCACGGGAGGCAGAGCAATGGCCAGGGTGGAAACGACAGAGCGTAGTGCCCGGGAAGCCGCCCGGGCCCGGCGCGCCGCACAGGCACGAGGTGGCAAGAAGGAGCTCAAGGGCTCCGGCAGCGCCTCGACCTCGGGTGGTGTCGTCGGCGGCAGCGCCTCCGGTAGCGGGGGCGGCCAGGGCGGTGGTGCGGGCGGCGGCGATGCGCGCAGCTCGGCCCGGGAACGGCGCCGTGCCATGGCCCATCAGGGCAAGGCGGCGCTGAAGAAGACCGACCGCAGCCGTGTGGAGAGCCGCCGCGAGGAGCCCGAGCCCGCTGCCGAGGAGGCACCGGCCGAGCCGTCCGCGGTGGAGGCCACCGGTCCGGAGGGCGAGAGCTGCCCGCCCGGCACCAGTCGTCGCCGGCGCGGTGGGCACTGCGAGAAGTCCTCCGGTCACCTCCAGGCCCGGGCGCGGCGGCGTGCCCTGGCCGATCGCGGCAAGGCCGCCGAGACCAGTGGCTGCCTCTCGGCCGCCCAGGTGGCGCGCCAGTCGAACCCGGATATGTCCGGCCGTGAGATCGCGCGCCGGGCCCGGGCCGACCAGGCCCGCAACGGCGCCCGGGGACGCAGCGGCGAGGACCACACCAGCCGCCGCCGTAAGATGATCGAGGCGCGCCGTGGTGGTTCGTCCGATGCTCCCTGGAAGGTGGGTGCCAGCGAGACCAGCCACGGCCAGGAGGTCACCGGGACCCAGGTTTCGGCCGACTCCGACATGACCGGCTGGGAGGCGGGTGCCTGCTCCAGCGTCACCGGCACCGAGTATTTCTCGGCCGATCTCTTCCAGGACCTCTGCCGGACCGAGCCGGCCCCGGCGCCCATGCGCTCCGGCGTCAGCCAGACCGGCCACGGTGGTCGGGTTACCGGCAACGAGGTCGGCCGCGGCGAGCGGGTCACCGGCAATGAGCCGGGCACCTGCCAGTCGGTCACCGGGACCGAGTACCTGGGGACCGAGCAGTTCCAGGGCTGGTGCGGGACCACGCCAGCGGCGGGCCCGGCGCTCACCATGGAAGACAGTACCGTGGCGGGCGAGCGGGTCACCGGGGACTTCCCGGGCCGCTCCGAGCGGGTCACCGGGGACGAACGCGGCGTGGGCCGGTCGGTGACCGGCACGCAGTACCTCCGCCGGGATGCCCAGGGGCAGGCCCAGGTTCCGCCCAAGGTGGAGCAGGCCACGACCCTGCGGGGTGGCGGCATCACCGGCTCCCGCGTGGGGCGCAGTGAGCGGGTCACCGGCGATGAGCCGGGGAGCTGCCGCTCGGTTACCGGGAACGACTACGTCGGCCGGGAGCAGTACCAGGAGACCTGCGGCGTGGAGCCACCCCATCAGGGTCTGGCCACGCCGGTGTCAGCCACCGGTAGCGGCCTGGCCGTCTCCGGCGCGCGGTCCGGCCGTAACGGTCGGGTGACCGGCAACGAACCGGGTACCTGCCAGGCCGTCACCGGCACGCCCTACATGGGGGCCGAGGAGTACCGCAACTACTGTGCCCCGGGGGACCAGGAGGAGGCCGCCATCCGGCAGCCCCGTCGCCAGGCCACGCCGGCGAACAACATCACCGGCCAGCAGCCGGGGCTCAACGGCGACATGACCGGGGCCGACGACGGCGCCTGCCAGACCCCCACAGGCACGCCCTACGTGGGTCAGCAGCAGTACGCCGAGGCGTGTGCCGCAGAGCCGGCGACGCCGGCCAGCCCCGATTTCCCCCAGAGCCTGGAGTGCTCGGTGGCCCCGACCCCTACGGCCGAGCCGCCGGCGGCCCACGCGCCGCGGCGCTCCTCGGCGGTGACCGGGAGCCGGTACGAGGGCGGCGGTTCCATTACGGGCCCCTTCGGCATGGCCGAGGGCAAGGTGACCGGCACCGAGACCGCGCGCCACGAGGGCCGCTCCGGCTTCAGCTACACGCCGGATCCCACCCCGCAGCAGGCCCAGCCTGCCCCGGAGGGTCGCGTCACGGGTGAGGGTTCGGGCAGCGGCCCCTCCATCACCGGCGACGACTGGGACCGCGGTGAGCGGGTGACCGGGACCGAGGGGACGCCCGCCCGGCGCAACCCCAGTTGGCGCGGTCCGGCGGGCAGCGTCATGCCCATGCAGCGGGACCCCAAGCGCAACGAGGAGGTCCCGCTGCCCGAGAGCCCCGTGACCGGGAGTAGTGGCAGCACCGAGAAGGGTGCCGCCGTGACCTACTCCGGCGGGGCCCGGGGCTAGGGAGGCGCGACGACGATGCTCCGCAGGCGTACCAGCGGCAGCCCTTCGAACCACTTCCGGTCTCCGGTGCGGCGGTCGGGCGGCAACGCCCCGACTCCCGCCCCGGTGCCGGAGGCGGGCGGCCCCGCCGGGGCCGGATCGGAGGCACCGGTGGTGCCGCGTCCCATGCCGGCCCAGGGCCGGGCCAAGGGTCGAATGGCAACGCCGGAGCGTCGCCGGACCGAGCGTCCGGCCGCCGAGGCGGACCATCCCCTGGCGCGGGTGGCGGAGGACGAGCGCCTCTTCACCCATGAGCAGGGGACCCGGGAGGCCTTCGACCGGATCGAGCCGGTCCTGCGCCGGATCGCTGGAATGCGGGAGGACGCCGACTTCCAGCAGCGGGCCCAGGCGGAGGCCGAAGCGGGGCTGGGATTCCGGCTCCCGGAGGGGCTGCTCAAGGACGCCTGGATTCGCTCGCTGGACGTGCCGGCCCTCTACGCCCACGCCCTGTTCGAGACCTATCGGCGCTGGGCGGAGGCCTTCTTCACCGAGGGGCCGCTGGCGGCCACCGAGGAAGAACAGGCGCAGTTCGAGGAATGGCTGCAGGAGTGTGGTTATCACGCCCTGGACCTCTCGCCCTGCTCCGACGGCCGGCTGGCCCACGTCATCCGGTACGTCCTGCGGCTGCCGGTGGAGACCGTCCGGCGCAAGTCCTTTGCCGGGGCGCTGTTCGATATCGAGAACGGGCTCCAGCGCTGGATCCGCACCGAGCTTGGTCGGTATCGCCACAACGAGCCCACCGGGCCCGAGGCGGGCACCCGGTACCTGAAGGTGGCGGTCTACCACTTCAGCTCCCGGGATCCGGCGGGCCAGGGGTGCGCGGCCCACGGTTCGGATACGGACCAGGCCATGCGGGCGGCCATCGAGCGGCTGCGGGACCTGCGGGCCACCATCGACAACAGCTTCTGCTGTGGCGAGGCGGTGGAGCTCCTGCTGGTGGGGCTGGACACCGACACCGATGCGGTGCGGATCCATCCGCCGGCGGCGGACGGCCTCCCCCGCCCGGAGGTCCGGGTGGATGCCGCGAGCCTCTTCGACGAGACCCGCGGGCTCTCGGAAGAGGGCGCCCGGGAGCGCGTCAGGGACCGGGTGGCAGCAGCGGAGCCCGCCGCACCGGCCGGCCTGCAACGCCTGGTGGCGGGCCTGCTGGAGAACAACCTGGCCCAGATCGCCTACGTGCGTCGCTACCACGCCGGGTGCTACGCCGACATCGGCCACCAGGAGCGGTTCGTCGCCGTGGGCCGGGGCTTCGAGGAGGTGCAGCTGCGTAACCTCACCTACTTCGCCTACCTGAACACGGTGGAGGAGGGGGCGCCGGACCTGGACGTGGGCGTGAAGATCTTCTCCGGGCTCAACGTCCAGCGGGGGCTGCCGGTGCCGGTGGTGGTGCGGTTCGACTACGACGGCCAGGTGCCGGGTGCCCGGGAGCGGGCCGTGGAACAGTGCCGACGCGTGGAGGCGGCCCTGCGCCAGCGCTACGCCGACCGGGTTGCCGCCGGCGAGCTCCACACACTCACCGCCGTACGGGAACTGGGCGGTGCCACTATCGAGGTGCTCGGCTCCTCCGTGGAGCCGGAGACGGCCGGGGAGGCGCACTGAATGAAGATCTGCCAGGTAGAGAAGCCCCTGGTGGCGACCCACCGCATCGGCGAGCTGGAGCACCGCCGCCTCCAGGTGGTCCGGGACGGCAGCTCGCAACAGGTCGCGGTGGATGCCGTGGGCTGCACGCCCGGGGACTGGGTCATCTGCGTGGGGAGTTCGGCGGCCCGCGAGGCCGCGGGCAGCAAGGAATATCCCAGTGACCTGACCATTGTCGGGATCATCGATCGCTGGGAGGAGGACTGATGGAGCTCTTCCGGGTGCTCGGCACGCTGGTGTGTACCGAACGCATCGGTGGGCTGCAGCACTGGAGTCTCCGCGTCCTCGAGGACGAGAAGGGTCGCCGCCAGGTGGCGGTGGACCCGGTGGGGGCCCGGTCCGGGAACTGGGTCTTCACGGTCAACGGCTCGGCGGCGCGGTATGCCGCCGGGGACTTCTCGGTGCTCACCGACCTGACCATCGGCGGGATCATCGATTACTGGGAACCGGAGGAGCGGCGCGCCGCCGCTTCGGTGGGCGGATCGGGATAACCCGGTTCGGCGGCCCGAGGGCCGGAACATCCAATTTTCGTCACAGGAGGAAGCATCATGGCTAGCGAGCAGTACGGCATTGCACTGGGGATGATCGAGACCCGCGGTCTGGTGCCCGCCATCGAGGCGGCGGACGCCATGACCAAGGCATCCGAGGTCCGCATGATCGGCCGGGAGTTCGTGGGGGGCGGCTACGTGACCGTCCTCGTCCGCGGCGAGACCGGTGCGGTGAACGCCGCTGTCCGGGCCGGCGCCGACGCCTGCGAGCGGGTCGGTGACGGCCTCGTGGCCGCGCATATCATCGCCCGTCCGCACAAGGAGGTTGAGCCGGCCCTGCCCACCGGCAGCGCCGAGAAGCTGGCACAGGAGTAAGGCCCCCTCGGGGGCCAGGCGGGGTCGGGCGCCAGCGGGCGTTTCGACTCCGGGGAGGCCGCGCCGTGCGCGGCGAACGGGAAGCGGGGCGCATGCCCCCAAGAGGAGCGAGCAACCATGGCGACTGAACACTACGGTATTGCGCTGGGCATGATCGAGACCCGCGGGCTGGTGCCCGCCATCGAGGCGGCGGACGCCATGACCAAGGCGTCGGAGGTCCGTCTCATCGGTCGGGAGTTCGTCGGGGGCGGTTACGTCACGGTTCTGGTCCGCGGCGAGACCGGTGCGGTCAACGCGGCCGTCCGGGCCGGCGCCGACGCCTGCGAGCGGGTCGGTGACGGTCTGGTGGCCGCGCACATCATCGCCCGTCCCCACAAGGAGGTGGAGCCGGTGCTCCCGTCGGGCAGCGACAAGGCCCTGGAAGGGGCCGGCTGAACGGCGGCCTCTGAGGGGGACGGCCCATGACGGTCCGCGAGCCGGGGGTAGCCGGTTATCTCGGTCGGGCGATGAGCCTGGAGCTGGCCATGGTCCAGCAGTACCTCTCCCACGCGCGGCTGGCGTCGCAGTGGGGGATGGACCGCGCGGCCACCTGGCTCCGGGGCGAGGCCCAGGGCGAGATGGAACACGCCGACCGCATCAGCGGTCGGCTTCTGGCCCTGGGAATGGTTCCCGGGGCCTCGGTCCTTCGGCCAGTCGCACCGGTCCGGGACTTCGGATCCCTGCTGCAGGCCAACCGGGACCGGGAGCGGGAGATCGTCGCCTTCTACGAGGGAGCGGTCACCTACTGCCAGCGTCTCGGCGATGCCGACGGCGGGGCCTTCTTCAATGAACTGCTGGCCGAGGAACGCCAGCATCTGGCCGAGGTGGAGGCCTGGTTCACGGCCTATACCGAGGGCGGCACATCCAGATCACAGCGTCGGAGGTAGCCATGACCACGCACTGGACCGAAGTGGGTAATCCGCCGCGGATGGAGGCCCGCTTCGATTTCGACAGCTACGACGAACTCTCGCAGTTCCTGGATCGGGCGGCCGCGCTGTCGGAGGAGCGGGATGTCCACGCCGACATGAGCTTCGACCGCCAGAGCGTGCGCATGAAACTGCACGCACCGAGCCGGGAAGAGGGCTTCACCGAGGGGCAGCAGGGCCTGGCGGCCGCCCTGGAGCGGCTGGCCTCGGGCGAGACCGCCTGAGAAGGGCATCCGGCGCGCTCCCGGGCCCACGGAGCGCCCATGACATCGAGCGGAGGATACGGGCATGAGCGAGCAGGATCAGGAGAAGACCACCCCGCAAGGGGGGACCTCGTCCAAGTCCGGGACGAAGTCCACCGGCACGGCCACCAAGTCCACCGCCGGCAGCCGCAGCAGCTCCAAGGGGCGCACCGGCGGGGGCAAGCGAACCGCCACCGGTGAGCGCGGGGGCCTGCAGGGACCGGCCATGGGCTGCGCACGGCGCGACAGCGTCAGCGACCCCTTCCAGTCCCCCAACTGGCGCCCTCAGGGCGACAGCTTCGGCACCGGGCGTCGGGTCTGGCCGGATTGATGGGATAAAATAAATGCGAAGCATTTAAAGTATCGATTGGAGTCTAATTAAGGTACTGCTTACGCTTCAGCGGCGGGATGGGGACACCAGCGGGTAACCCTCCCGCCGCTAACTTTTTTCGGGTACGCGCGAGCGGAGAGCGAGAGATGCCGGACTGGTCGGAACTCCTGGTTCTTGCCGCACCCGCGGCCATCCTGGCTGCGGGCCTGTTGCCGTCGGCTCTCCTCGAGCGCGCACCCCGCCGAGGTGGGCGGCTGGTCCGCGCGGCGGCCCTCATCGCCCTCGCCGCCGCCCTGCTGGCTACCGTCGCCGGGCTGGTGGGGCCGGCCAGCCTGCCGCCGGCCCCCTCGCTGACGACCTCCCTGTTGCGGGCGGACGGGATCACCCTGACCATCCTCCCCCTGGTGGCCCTGCTTACGGCCATCGTGGCCACCTTCGGCGGTTCCTATCTCGACGGCGAACGCGATCAGGGCCGCTTCTTCCGCTGGCTGGCACTCACGGCCGGGGGTTTCATGGTCGTGGTGGCGGCCGGGGACATGGCGCTCTTCGCCGCCGGCATCATCTTTACCGGCTCCGGCCTGCACCGTCTGCTCACCTACTACGGCGACCGCCTCCCGGCCCGGATGGTGGCCCACAAGAAGCTGCTGTTCAGCCGCGTGGCCGATGCCTGCCTGGTGACCGCCACCCTGCTGGCGGCCAGCGCTACCGGCAGCACCAGCTTCGATGCCATCGCCGCCGCGGCGAGCAGCGAGGGCGGCCCGGGGCCGGTGCTCTCGGTGGCCGCCTGGCTGGTCGCGGCCTATGCCATCCTCAAGAGCGGCCAGTTCCCCTTTCACGGCTGGCTGCTGCAGGTCATGGAGGCGCCCACGCCGGTCTCCGCGCTCCTCCACGCCGGCATCGTCTACAGCGGCGCCATCCTGGTCTTCCGGACCCACGAACTGCTGCTGGCCGAGGGTTTTGCCCTGGTGCTGCTGGCGGTGGTGGGGTTGATGACCGCGGTGCTCGCCTCCCTGGCCATGCTCACCCAGACCGCCATCAAGAGCTCCCTGGCGTGGTCCACCGCCGGGCAGCTCGGCTTCATGCTGCTGGAGCTGGGCCTGGGGCTGTTCGTGCTGGCGCTGCTCCACCTGGTGGCCCACTCCCTCTACAAGGCCCACGCCTTCCTCTCGTCGGGGAGCATCGTGGACCTGTTGCGCGCCCCGGGGGCCGGGGCCCCGCCCAAGGGGATCGGTACGCCGGCCTGGCTTTTGACCGTGGCGGCGACCATCGCGGCGACCTTCGGCATCGCCGCCGCGTGGGGCATCACCCTGGAGCGTGAGCCGGCGCTGCTGGCCCTGGGCGTGATCCTCTCGGCGGCCATCACCCAGTTCCTGCTCCCGGCGCGGGCGGCCGGCCTGCCGCTGCCCGCCGTGGTCGCGGTGGGAGGCGCGGTGGCCGTGGCCTACTTCGGTCTCCACAGCCTCTTCTCCTACGTCTTCAGCGGTACCCTCGCACCCATCCCCGAGGAGGTGGGGCCGCTGCAGCAGGCGCTGCTGGTGCTGACCGCCATCGCCTTCCTGGGCCTCTCCTGGCTCCAGGCGGTGGGCATCCACAAGACCGCCGGGCCGCGGCTGACGCGGCTCTACGTCCATCTCTACAACGGGCTCTACACCGACCTCCCGGTGGAGCGGCTGGTCTACCGGGTGTGGCCGGCCCGTTTCCGCTGCCCGGCGGAGGACGAGGCATGAGCATCGCAACCGGGGATACGCGCGTGGATGCGGCCATGGCCACGGTGGTCGAGCGGATCCAGCCGGTCTGGCCGCTGGACGCCCTGGTGGCGACGAATCCCTTTCCCGGCCTCACCGAGGGGCCCTTCGTCGAGGCGGCCCGGGAGCGGCAGCGGGTCCTGGGAAAGCCCACCTTCATGTCGCGCCAGTGGTACCGGAGGCAGTACCAGAGGGGGCGGTTCACCGATGCGGACCTGGCGGAGGCGACCGTACTGGAAGGGGGACCGGGAGTAGAGGAACTCAAGGCCGCCCTGGTACGGGATGCCGAGCGCGTACCGCCGCAGCTGCTCTATGCCCACCTCCTGGACGAGCGCTATCGCCCCGGCCACTCCCGCGCGGTCGTGGAGCAGATCAGTGGCTTCTGCGCGGCTCGCTACGACCGGGGGCAGGCGCTGTGGCGGATGCCCTGGTTCGGTGACGGGCTCTACGCCGCCTGGCGCGCCTACACCCGGATCGACCAGACCCCGCGCGTCATGGAGCTGCCGCCGGTGGCGCCCATTCTGGACAGCCTGCCGGCCGACCCGCGCGAGGCGGTGGAGGAGGCCGTCCAGCGGCTGGGGATCCCGGAGGCGATCCTCGAGGACTTCTTCTGGCTGGCGCTCACCGACGTGGGTGGCTGGGCGGCCTATCTCCGCGGCCTGCAGTGGCAGGCCCGGCGCTACGACGAGGATCGCGACGACCCGGCGGAACTCCTCGCCATCCGCCTGGCGTGGGAGGTGATCCTGGTGGAGAGCTGCGATCGCCCGGCCCGGGTCGCGCAGTGGCGGCAGGCGCTGGCCTGCGGCCCGCGCATCCTGGAGGCCGGGGTGGAGGCTGATCTGGTGATCGATCGGGTTCTCCAGCACGCGGCGGAGCTGGGCTGGCAGCGCCGAGTGGTCGGGGAGCTGGCCTCGGCGCCGGCAACGGCCTCGGATGACGAGGGGCCGGCCTACCAGGCGGTCTTCTGCATCGATGTCCGCTCCGAGGTCTTCCGACGCGCCCTGGAGCAGGTGGATAGCGGCGCCCGGACGGTGGGCTTTGCCGGCTTTTTCGGGATGCCCGTCTGTTTCCGCCGCCTGGGCGATACCGCCGATCGCGAACACCTGCCGGTGCTCCTGCCGGCGCGGCGCCGGGTCCTGGAGACCGCCGGCGATCCCGGGGATACCCGTGCCCTCTACCAGCGGCGCAAGCGCCGGCTGGGCCTGGCCAAGGCCTGGAAGGCCTTCAAGCTCTCCAGCGCCTCCTGCTTCTCCTTCGTGGAGACCGCCGGGCTCGCCTACGCCCCCCGCCTCATCACCGACAGCCTCGGCTGGACCCGGCCGGTGCCCGACTCCGAGCACGCCGGGCTGGACGAGGCCTCGGCCGCACGCCTGGCTCCGGACCCCGATGCGGGCCTGGAGGAGGGGAACGGGATCCCGCCGGAGGAGCGGGTGGAGCTGGCCGCCTCCTTCCTGGAGGCCACCGGCCTGGGTACCGAGACCGCCCCGCTGGTCCTGCTGGTGGGCCACGCCAGCTCCACGGTGAACAACCCCCATCGGGCCGGGCTGGATTGCGGCGCCTGTGGCGGCCAGACCGGCGAGGAGAGCGTCCGGCTGGCGGCGACCCTGCTCAACGATCCGGCGGTGCGCGCCGGCCTGGCCGAGCGCGGCACGGTACTCCCGGAGGGGACCCGTTTCCTCCCCGCCCTCCACGACACGACCACGGACGAGGTCACGCTGCTCGATCCCCGCCACCTCCCGCCGGAGCGTCGCGCCGAGCGGGACCGGGTGGAGGCCGCGCTGGAGCAGGCGGCGGAACGGGCGCGCCTGGAGCGCTATCCCACCCTGGAGCCGCCCACGGATGCCGCCGCCCGCCCGGACCCCGAGATGGTCCGGCTGGCCGCCCGGCGCCGGGCCCACGATTGGGCCCGGATCCGGCCGGAGTGGGGGCTCACTGGCAATGCCGCCTTTATCGCCGCGCCGCGCTGGCGGACCGCCGGCCGGGACCTGGAGGGGCGCGCCTTCCTGCACGACTACGACTGGCACCGCGACCCCGAGGAGCGCGTGCTGCAACTCATCATGACCGCGCCGCTGATGGTGGCGGCCTGGATCAACCTCCAGTACTACGGCTCCACCGTCGACCCGGGGTCGCTGGGGGCCGGCAACAAGGTCCTGCACAACGTCGTGGGCGGCTGTGTCGGTGTACTGGAGGGCAACGGGGGTGACCTGCGCGTCGGCCTGGCGCGGCAGTCACTGCACGACGGCACGGAATGGGTCCACGAGCCCCTGCGACTCTCCGCCTTCATCGAGGCGCCGGCGGAGTCGCTGGACCGGGTGCTCGCCGGGGCCGACGACATACGAGGGCTGGTGGAGCACGGCTGGCTCCACCTGTTCCGCATTCGCGAGGATGGAGGCGTGGACCGCCGCCGGCCGACGGGGGGCTGGGAGGCCGGCCCGCTGTCCGCCGTCGGGGCCGCGGCCTGAACGGGAGGCAATGACGACCATGAAGCAAGTGCTGGAGAACCTCTTCCCCTTCCTGCGCTGGTTCCCCATGAGCCAGCAGAGCCTGCGCAGCGATCTCATCGCCGGTATAACGGTGGCCCTGGTCATCGTGCCCCAGAGCATGGCCTACGCCCAGCTGGCCGGCCTGCCGGTGGTCTACGGCCTGTATGCCTCCCTGGTGCCGGTGATCATCGCCTCCCTCTGGGGCTCCTGCAGCCAGCTCCACACCGGGCCGGTGGCCATGCTCTCGCTGATGTCGGCGGCGGCGCTCATCCCCTTCGCCTCCCCGGGGAGCGATCGCTTCATCGAGCTCTCCATCATGCTGGCGCTGATGGTCGGCGTCCTGCGCCTGCTGCTGGGGCTGTTCCGGCTGGGGGTCATCGTCAACTTCCTCTCCAGCCCCGTCATCGTCGGCTTTACCAACGCCGCGGCGCTCATCATCGGCCTCTCCCAGTTCAGCAAGGTCCTGGGTGTGCCCTTCCCGCGGACCGACTTCTACCTGGGCGACCTGTGGAACGTGGTGACCCAGGTGTCGGAGGCGCACTGGCCCACCGTCCTCATCGCCCTCGGCGCGTGGGCGGTGATGCACTTCGGCCGCAAGCTCGCTCCCTCCTTCCCCAGCATCCTGGCGGCGGTGGTCCTGGCCACCGGGGTGAGCGCGGCCATCGGCTTCGAACGCAATACCACCGTCTCCCTGGATCAGGTGGCGGACCCGGCCTTTACCGGCATGGCGCGGGATTACGCCAGCGCCAGCGACTCCGTGGAGCGGCTCACCGAGCGCCTCTCCGAACTCAACGAGGCCATCCGGGCCGCCGAGGAAGAGGCGGAGGGTCAGCCCTCCAGCGAGGGGGCGGCCGCCAAGGCGGAGCGCGAGGAGCTGGATGCCCGCCTGGCCCGGGCCAAGGCCCAGCGCAACGAGCTGACCATCGACCTGCACGCCCACACCCTGACCCGGGAGGAGGGCCGGTTCGTCGCCGCCGAGGAGGGGGACTGGCGCTTCAATCGCATGGCCGGGGAGGGCCGGGTCCAGCTCGCCGCCGGCGGCGCCGTGGTCGGCTCCATCCCGGAGGGGTTGCCCAGCTTCAATGTGCCCGTTATCGACCAGACCCTGATGTGGGAGCTCCTGCCGGCGGCCCTGGTCATGGCCCTCATCGGCTTCATGGAGGCGACCTCCATCTCCAAGGCCATCGCCGCCCAGACCGGCGAGCGTATCGATACCAGCAAGGAGCTGGTAGGTCAGGGCCTGGGCAACATCGTCGGCAGCTTCTTCGGCTCCTACACCGTCAGCGGCTCCTTCTCCCGCTCGGCGGTGGCGGCCCGGACAGGGGCGAAGACGGGACTGTTCGCCATCATCAGCGCCGTGGGCGTGATGGTGGTGCTGCTCTACCTCACGCCCTATCTCTACCACCTGCCCCAGGCGGTGCTGGCGGTCATCGTCATGACCGCCGTCTTCGGTCTCATCCGGGTGCAGCCGCTGGTGCAGGCCTGGAAGGTGGAGCGGCCGGCCGCCGTCATCGGGATCATCACCTTCCTGGCGACCCTGTACCTGGCGCCGGACCTGGCCAACGGTATCCTGCTGGGCGTGATCCTCACCATCCTGGCCTACCTCATCCAGACCATGCGGCCGCGGGCGGAGATCGTGGCGCGGCGGCCGGATGGCGGGCTGGGCGGCATCGAGGCCCATGGCCTGGAGCCCATGAGCGAGGACTATGTGCCAGTGCGCTTCGACGGCTCGTTGAGCTTCATCAACGTGGCCTACTTCGAGGACATCATCCTGGAGGCCCGCTCCCGTTTCCCCAAGGCCCGGACCATTCTGGTTATCGGTAGCGGGATCAACAGCATGGACTCTTCCGGTGAGGAGAAGGTCCGGGAGCTGGTGGATCGGTTGCAGAAGCAGGGTGTGACCCTGGCCTTCAGCAGCCTCAAGAGCCAGGTCCGCCGGGTCTTCGAGAATGGTGACCTGGTGGAGCGGATCGGTGTGGACAATATCTACGCCGACAAGGAGACCGCCCTGCGCGCGCTTCAGGAGGAGGAGCGGCAGCTCGGCGACGCGTCCCCGGCCTGATCCCCCCGGGGGATCGTCCAACGGAAACGGCCCGGCGGGGGTGGAACCCGCCGGGCCGTTTCATCGTCGGGCCATCACGGGGAATGGCCGGGCGCGGGGCCGGTCAGGTCGGTCGGTGGCGCAGCCGCCGGGTCTTCTCCACCATCCGCCACGTGGAGCGGCCATTGTTGTAGCGCGAGATCGCCTCCAGCGGCACCCAGCGGACCTCGTGGGACTCCTCGTTGCCGGGGACCGGCAGCGTATCGTCCACCTCCACCAGGAAGCGTACATCGATGTGCTCGTGGGGCGGGGCGTGGGGGTCATCGGGGATGGTGTGGATGTCCACGTCGAAGACCCAGTCGTCCACCAGCCGGATGGCATCGGGGTGGAGCCCGGTCTCCTCCTGGACCTCGCGCAGGGCCACCGCCAGCACGTCGGGGTCGCCATCGGCGTGGCCACCCGGCTGGAACCAGCGGTTGTGCTTGCCGTGGTGGAGGAGGAGGGCGTGGTCCCGGGCCGGGTTCACCACCCAGGTGGAGGCGGTGACGTGCCGCGGCATGAGTTCGCGGTGGAAGCAGTCGGCGTGGCCGGCCACGAAGTCCCGGGCCCGGCGGGTGAAGGTCGCCTCGTCGGGGAAGTCGGTGCGGTGGCTCGTCAGGCGCTGGAGCAGGTCCTGGCGGTGCATGGTGTCACCCCCCTGTTCAGGCCCTGGATGGGTTCAGGCCCTGGATGGCGCGGATCGCCGCGTGGGCCGCCTCGTCCACGTCGGCCTCGCTGCCGGACATGGTCAGGCGGCCGAAGGCGCCCACCGCGCGGACGTCGATGAGCTTCACCCGGGCCGCCTTCTCCGCCTGGTTGGCGGCGTAGATGATGTAGCCCGCAGGCTCCGTCTCCAGGATGAACATGCTCTCCTCCGGGAGGATCATGGAGCCCTTGCGGTCCTGGCGGTTGATGAGGGTGGTGTGGTCCGGCGTCATGCCGCGGATCACCTCCTGCCAGGCGATCTGGCAGGGGGTGCGGTCGCCGGGCTCCGCCCCCATGTGGCCGAGGACCGAATTGCCCGCCTCCAGCACGTCGCTCTGGTCCCGGTGGTGGATGACCATGGAGCCGTACTCGCGCTCCACCACCTGCTGGGAGAGATGGACCCGGGTCGCCTTGAGGGCGACGTCGGTGAGGCGGTGGACCGCCATGCCGGGAGAGATCTCCACCCACAGGCAGGAGTCCCCCGGGACGGGCAGAAAGCCCTGGGAGACCGTGGCCAGATACTGCGCCAGCTGCGGCTGGAGCGAGTCCATGTAGACATAGGTCCGCAGCTGGATGCGGGTCGTGGCGCGGGTCGGGTCCATGCCGGCAGTTTAGGCCTCCCGGCTCCCCGGCGGAAATCGGGATTGCCCCGGGTTCTCCATAGAGGAGAATCTATGGGTGGGAGGGGGGATGTCTGTACCGGGTCATGGTCCTGTCATCTCCCTGTGGGATGCTCCCACCATGTCCGGACCCGTTCTCCTGCTCTACAACACCCCCAAGGCGCGGCGCTATTTCCGCACCCTGGCCGCCAACGTGGACTCGCCCAGGCTGGAGGCGCACCCGCTGGCGGTCTTCCCCGGCCCCTGCCCGCGGGATGCCGAGGGGCGCCGCGCCATCGCCGACTACAGCCTGCGGCGCAAGGCGGCCCGCCCGCACATCCCGCCCTGGCGCCAGCGCCTGTTCCGCGCCGTCTACCCCGGCGTGGCGGCCGCCCACTACGCCCACGCCCGCCGCCTCATCCGGATGACCGGCGCCAGCGGCGTGGCCGTCTGGGGCGGCCAGGCGATGGACGTCCGCGCGGCGCGGGCGGCGGCGGAGGATGCCGGCCTGCCCTGCCACGTCTTCGAGACCGGGCTGCTGCCGCGGACCACCACCTGCGATCCCCGGGGCGTGAATGCCGACAGCTCCGTCCCGCGGGATCCGGCCTTCTATCGCGGCCTGGACGCCGACGTGGACCTCCCCGCCCATCTGGAGCAGCGACCCGGCCGGGTGGAGCACCCCCGGGTGCCGCTGCCGGAGTCCTACATCTTCGTCCCCTTCCAGGTGCGGCTGGACAGCCAGATCCTCCTCTATTCCCCCTGGATCCGGAACATGCGCCACCTCTTCCGGGTGATGGTGAAGGCGTGGCAGGCCGCCCTGGCCCCGCGCGGGGTGGAATTGGTCTTCAAGCTGCACCCCACCTGCCGGGAGCGCTACCCGGACCTGCTGGACAAGGCCGACGACCTGCCGGGGGTTCACTTCGCCAACGGCAATACCACCGAGGAGCTCATCCGCGGCGCCGAGGGGGTGGTCACCATCAACTCCTCCGTGGGGCTGGAGGCGCTGCTGCTGGAGAAGCCGGTCCTGGCCCTGGGCGAGGCCCTCTACGCCATTCCCGGCGTGGCGGAGCAGGTCCGGGAGCCGGGCGGGATCACGGCGTGGCTGCGCGCCGTGGCCGATGGCCGGCCGCCGGCCGATGATCTACGCCGCCCCTTCCTGGGCTGGCTGGCCCGGGACTACTGCATCCCCGGATCCCACCGCGAGCCGGGGCCGGACCACTTCGCCGCCGTCGCCCGGCGGCTGGCCGCCGGCGACCTCATCGCGCCGGCCCCGGACGAGGGTGCTGCCCGTGTCGCCGTCGGGGCTGGTTGAGGCGCCGCAGCGGATCGCCCTGGTCCGGCTCTCGGCGCTGGGGGATGTCACCCACATCCTCCCGCTGGTCCACACCCTGCGCAGCACCTGGCCGGAGGCGGCGATCACGTGGGTCATCGGTCGGCGCGAGGCGGAGCTGGTGGAGGGCCTGGAGGGGGTGGAGCTGGTGACCCTGGACAAGGGCGCGGGCCTCGCCGGCTACCGGGCGCTGGGCCGGGTCCTGCGCGGGCGGCGCTTCGACCTGCTGCTGCAGCTGCAGACCTCCTTCCGCGCCCACCTGGCCAGCCTGGGCGTCCGCGCCCCGGTCCGGCTGGGGTGGGACCGCACCCGCGCCCGGGACCTCCACGGCCTCTTCATCAATCGCCGGATCCCCTTCGTGGACCGCCAGCACGTCCTGGACGGCCAGTTCGGCTTCCTGGAGGCCCTGGGGATCCGGGAGCGGGTGCTGGACTGGCGCGTTCCGGTGCCGGCGGCCGAGCGCACCGCTGCCGCCGAGACCCTTCCGGGCCACGCGCCGACGCTCATCATCAGCCCCGGCGCCAGCAACCCGCTGCGCAACTGGCCGGTGGCGTGCTACTGCGAACTCGCCGACATCGCCACCGAGCGCCACGGCTTGCGGGTCCTGCTCACCGGCGGGCCCTCGACCCTGGAGCGTGAGCTGGCCGATGCCATCTGCGCCGGCACCCGGGTGGCCGAGCCGGTGGACCGGGTGGGCAAGCTCACCCTCAAGGGGCTGGTGGCCCACATGGAGCGGGCCACGGCGCTGGTGAGCCCCGACTCCGGCCCCGCCCACGTGGCCGCCTGTGCCCGCCTCCCGGTCATCGGGTTGTACGCGGTGAGCAATCCCCGGCGCACCGGCCCCTACCTCAGCCTGGAGCACACCGTGGATGGCTACCCCGAGGCGGCGCGGCGGTATCTGGGTGAAGAGCCGGAGCAGCTGCGCTGGGGCACCCGGGTGGAGGATCCCCGGGCCATGGAGGCGGTGACGGTGGAGGCCGCCGCCGAGCGGCTGGCGGCCCTCGTGGGCGATGGAGTGCGCGCGGGCATCAGCCTCCGATTCAGCCCTTGATGTCCTCGATGCGCCAGGACTCCAGGAAGCGGCGCTGGCTCTCGGTGAGCTCGTCGATGCCGATGCCCAGGGTGGTCAGCCGGGTCTCGGCCACGTCCCGGTCCACCTCGTCGGGGACGGCGTGGACGCCGGGGCTCAGCCCCTCGGCGTGGGCCACCAGGTGGCAGGCGGCCACCGCCTGCATGGCGAAGGTGGTGTCCATCACCTCCGCCGGGTGGCCCATGGCGGTGGGGGTGGCCAGGTTCACCAGCCGCCCCTCGGCCACCAGGTGCAGCCGCCGGCCGTCGGCGGTGCGGTACTCGGCGATGCCCGGGCGCGCCTCGGTGACCTCTTCGGCCCGCCCGGCCAGGGCCTCGGCGTCGATCTCCACGTTGAAGTGGCCGGCGTTGGCCATGAGCGCCCCGTCGCGCATGACGTCGAAGTGCTCGCCCCGGATCACCTCGCGGTTGCCGGTGGCGGTGATGAAGATCTCGCCCCAGGCCGCCGCCTCCGCCATGGGCCCCACCTCGAAGCCGGCCATGTGGGCGCGCAGCGCCTGGCGCGGCTCGATCTCGGTGACCATCACCCGGGCGCCCAGGCTGCGCGCCTTGGTGGCCAGCCCCAGGCCGCAGTCGCCGTAGCCGGCGATGACCACCCGCTTGCCGGCCAGCAGCAGGTTGGTGGTCTGCAGGAGGTTGGTGAGCGACGACTCCCCGGTGCCGTGGATGTTGTCGAACTCGTGTTTCATGGGGGTGTTGTTCACCGCGTAGGCGGGGAAGCGGATGGCCCCCTCCCGCGCCATGGCCTGGATGCGCTGGATCCCGGTGGTGGTCTGCTCGCACATGCCGATGAAGCCCTCCAGCAGCTCCGGGTGCTGGTGGACCATGCGGGCGGTGAGCTCGGCGGCGTCGTCGAGGATGAAGCGGGGGCGGTGGGTCAGCGCCCGGTTGTGGAGTTCGTCCAGCTCGGCATCGCTGATCCCGCGCCGGGCGTAGCCGACGATCCCGTCCTGCTCGTTGAGGGCGGCGACCACGTCATCCTGGCTAGAGCCGGGCTCGGAGCCGGTGAAGACCACCTCCGCCCCGGCGGCGGCCAGCGTCTCCACGAAGACCCCGGTCTTGGCCTCGATGTGGGAGCAGACCCCCACCGTGATCCCGGCCAGGGGCCATGTACTCGCCCAGCGCTGGCGCAGGGCGGCGTGGACCGGCATGTGCTCCCGCGCCCACGCCAGCTTCTGACGACCCAGCTCGATATCCGCGGACATGGACTGCCTCCTCGTTCTCACCGAAAGCGCACAGTTTGCCGTGGGCGGGGCCGGAACCCAAACCGGGAGGGGGTCGGTTCAGTCCATTGCCCCGATGCCGAGGATGTCGACCAGGGTCTGCTCAAGGGCCTGAAGCTCCTGCGGCGTGAGTTCGGCCAGCGGCCCCTCGCCGAACCGGGTGGCGTCCAGGGCGCGGAGCTGCTCGACGCAGACCCAGGAGTCCGCAAGCAGCCGCCCGCGGGCGGGGATCGCGATCCGCAGCGGCTCGGCTCCCTGCCGGAACTGCGTGCTCAGCGGGGCCGCAACCACGGTGGGCAGGTCGGCCCGGGTCAGGGCGTCGGCCTGGAGCACCACGACCGGCCGGGTCTTGCCTATTTCCCGCCAGATCTCGCCGCGGCGCATGGCTATCGCCACCAGACCTCCCCGTCGCCATCGGTGGTCCCGTCGGTATCACCGGCCTCGTTCTCCAGCGGCAGGAAGTCCCGGGCCATCTCCCGCGATTCCCGGTACATCGCGGGGTCCTCGGCGATGATTCGTGCCGCCTCCGCCAGGCGCTGGTCCCGACGGGCACGCTCCCGGCGTTCCAGCAGATCGCCGATAGCCTCCCGGGCCAGCTCCGAGCGGGGCAGCCCGGCCTGCCGGGCCTCTTCCTCGAGCCGGCGTTCCAGTTCTTCCGGTAGACGGACGTTGAGAGTGCCCATGCCCCTTTACCTCACAGGATGTATTCCAGAGTGTAATACATTCAGGATTACGGCGCGCGGGCCGCGCGCCTCCCCGCGGGCCCCTGGTGGCCGACTCGTTCTCACCGAGAGTGCCCAGCTGGCCGTGGAGGCCCGGAACCCGGGCCGGGAGGGGTCAGTGCTCCCCGAGGATTGCCAGTTCGAGTTCGCGCGCCGCCGCGCGCAGGCCCTGGTCGAAGACGGCGAAGCGGAAGGGAGCAGGGGCGATCTGCGCGGACACCGCCTCGGCGGCGGCGAGGTGGACGCTATCGTAGCCTCGAAGGGAGAGGGTTCCCGCCAGGTGCCCGGCGCGATGGATCAGGGTCGGGTCCGGCTGGATGGTGTGCAGTCGCTGCCAGTCCTGGTCCACGGTGGCGACCAGCTCCCGAAGATGCTCGGGACCGACCCGGCCCATGCGCGCCGCCCTGGCCAGCGCTGCGCGGAGTTCCGGATAGGCGATGACGTGGGTGGCCACGGCCGAGGCCTCTCCCATGGCCTCTTCGACGAACGCCGAGTCGGGTTCATCGATATAGAGCTTGAGCAGGGCCGATGTATCGCCGTAGAGGATCAATCGCGTTCCAGGAGTTCGGTGGAGAGCGTCTCGCCCTCCCGCGCCGGGATGCGCCGCCGGCCGCCGCCCAGGGCGCCCGCGGCAGCCGGCTCCTGAAGCCAGGGCTGTGCCCGGAGCCGCTCCAGGGCTGCGGTCTCCTCCCGCGCCGGCGCATGGTCCTCCTCCGTGGGCGCGCTCAGGCGGCCCACGACGTGGTTTCGGGAAGTGATAACGATGGTCTCTCCCGCCTGCGCCCGGCGCAGGTACTCGGAGAGGTGGGCCTTGAGTTCGCGGACGGAGACGTTCATGGGATTTCCGTTGTAGTCACTGACTTTCTATCGTAGTCACGAACGGGGAGGTCGGCAAGTGCGAGAATGCCTCGGCCCCTCGGGACCGGGCGCGTGACACCTCAATGAGGCCCGGGGTAGGGTGGTCGAAAAGCCACCAGGGAGGGTGCCGTGAAGCGGTCCCAGGTCGAACGCCTCTACCACCTCCACCAGCGCCTGCGCCGCACCGGCGCTATCCTCCACGTGGATGGCCTGGCGGCGGAGCTGGAGGTCAGCCGCGCCACGGTCTACCGCGACCTGGAGACCCTGCGCGATCGGCTGGGCGCGCCCCTGGAACAGCCGGGGGACGGCCACGTCCGCTACGATCCCGACGCCGACGACTATGAACTCCCCGGCCTCTGGTTCAATGAATCGGAGCTCTACGCCCTCCTGGCCGCCGAGCGCCTGCTGGAGGCGGTGGAGCCGGGCATCCTCGCTCCCCACCTGGACCCGTTGCAGCGGCGCATCGGCGACCTCCTGCGCCAGACCGGCCACGACCCGGAGACCGTCCGCGAGCGCGTGGTCCTCCAGCCCCAGGCACGCCGAGTCGTGGACCGGGACGTCTTCGCCGCCGTGGCCGGCGCCACCCTGGCCGGCCGGGTCCTGACCATCGGCTACCGCGGCCGGGCGCGAGAGGTGGCCGAGACCCGCCGGATCCACCACCAGCGCCTGCTCCACTACCGCGACAACTGGTACCTCATCGCCTTCTGCGAGCGGGCGGAGGCCCTGCGCAACTTCGCCATCGACCGGATCCAGCAGCCGCGAGAGACCGACGAACCCGCCCAACCCGTGGAGGCCAGCCGGCTCGACGAACACCTGGAGGCCGGCTTCGGCATCTTCGGCGGCCCCGCCCGGGGGACCGCCACCCTGGAATTCAGCCCCACCGCCGCCCGCTGGGTGGCCGACGAACAGTGGCACCCCGAACAGGTGGACGAGCGCCCCGAGGGGGGCGGCCTGCGTCGCCACCTCCCCTACAGCAACCCCACCGAACTCCTCATGGAGGCCGGCCGCTGGGGGCCCGACTGCACCATCACCCACCCGCCGGAGCTGCGCCAGGCCGCCGCCGAACGGTTGCAGGAGGCGGCGGCGAGATACGGGGCGGAGGAATGAATACCCGACTGCAATGCTGTCGCATCCCCTGCGACGGGGGGGTGGCAGGGTGGAACGAGATAACGGGGTGGAGCCCCGGGAAAGAGGAGCAAGGGATTTGGAAGAGGTACCGAGCTACCTGCGCTACTGGGGGAAGGCAAAATCGGAGGACGCCGTTCAGGCGCCCTGCCATCTGCTGCCTTACCACTCCCTCGACGTAGCGGCGGTGGGCGAGACGCTGCTGGCCCGTGATCCGGAACGGGCATCGCGACTGGCCTCCGGACTGGGATTCACGGTGGAGGAGTTCCGGCGGTTTTTCGTCTTCTCGCTCACGCTCCACGACCTGGGAAAGTTCGCGCGTTCCTTCCAGGGCCAGGCGGCTCCGGCCGGCTGTAATCTCGTCCCGCCGCAGCCCGGATTACTGTACGACGGTGGCCGGCGTCGCCATGACACCCTCGGGGCTGAGCTCTGGCGTGAGGCACTGTTCCCCGGGCATCCCGTGCGGGAGGGCATCGATGCGGTCGCAGATCTCGATCTCTCGGATGGGCTGAACCTTTGGCTGGGCTGCTTCTTCGGCCACCACGGTCAGCCCACGGCACGACTGCCGGACCCCCTTCAGCTGGATTTCCTCGAGGCCGATCAATCCGCGGCCAGGGCCTTTGTGGAGGCCGTTGAAGGATTGTGGGGCTCCCCCTGGCCCACGCAGTTCCTGACGGATGAAGAGTGGCGAACGCGGGTTCTGGCGCCGCGTACCTGGCAGCTGGCGGGGCTGGCGACCCTGGCGGACTGGCTCGGCTCCAATGCGCAGTATTTCCCCTACTGTGCCGAACCGATGTCGCTGGAGGAGTACTGGGAACAACGGGCGCTGCCGGGGGCCGACGAGGTTCTGAAGCAGACCGGCCTTCTGGATGTACCGAAGGCGGTTTCCTTCCCCGGATTCCAGGATGCCTTCGGCTTTTCGCAGACGCCCCTTCAGTCCTGGGCCGAGACGGTAGCCCTCGACGACGGCGCCCAGCTCTTTCTGCTGGAGGACATAACCGGTTCCGGGAAGACCGAGGCGGCGTTAACGCTGGCCCATCGCCTCCTTGCTGAAGGGCAGGGCCGGGGCCTCTATTTCGGCCTGCCGACGATGGCGACCTCCAACGCCATGTACCAGAGGCTGGGCGGCCATTACCGTGCCCTGTTCCCGTCAGATAGTCATCCCTCCCTGATCCTGGCCCACGGCGCGCGCCACCTGGAGGAGTCGTTCACGGCCTCCGTGGTGCCGGAGCCCAACGCCGATCCGGATTATGCCCGTGAGGATCCCACCGGCGGCGCCGAGTGCCGGGCCTGGCTGGCGGACAGCCGGAAGACCGCGCTCCTGGCAGAGGTGGGTGTTGGAACCATCGACCAGGCCCTGCTCGGCGTGCTGCCGCGTCGCCATCAGGCGCTGCGCCTGCTGGGGCTGGCGGACAAGGTACTGGTCGTCGACGAGGTCCACGCCTACGACATCTATACCGACCGTCTCCTGCGGACCCTCCTCACCGACCACGCGCGCCAGGGCGGCAGCGCCATTCTGCTCACGGCGACCCTGCCCCGGAATCTGCGACGAGACCTCATCGAGGCCTGGCAGGAGGGCCGACAGACGGCCGAGACGGAACCGGTTTCCGCCGGGTTTCCCCTTGCGACCCACGTCCATGACCGCGGTCTGGAGGAGAGCGAGGTAGCTGCGCGCCCGGAAAGCCGGCGCGACCTGCCCGTGGCCTTTGTCCATGAGGAGGCCGAGGCGCACGCGGCGATCCTTGCGGCGGCGCGGGCGGGGCAGTGCGCCTGCTGGATCCGCAACACGGTGGACGACGCCATTCGGTCCTACGAGGCCCTGCGTGCCGAGCTGACCGAGCCGGAGCGGGCGATGCTCTTCCACGCCCGCTTCACCATGGCGGACCGGCAGCGGATCGAGGACGAGGCCCTGAAGACCTTCGGCAAGGAATCCGGGAGCGCCGAACGGGCCGGTCGCATCCTCATCGCGACCCAGGTGGTGGAGCAGAGCCTGGATCTGGATTTCGACGTACTGGTGAGCGACCTGGCCCCGGTGGATCTGCTTATCCAGCGCGCCGGCCGCCTCCATCGCCATGTGCGGGATGCCGAGGGCAATCCCGGGGAGGCCGGTCAGCCGGATGGCCGTCCGGCCCCGGAATTCCGGATCCTCGCCCCGGAGTGGACGGAGCCGCCCCCGCCGCGCTGGGTGCGAGAGCCGTTGCCAGGGACCTCAGCGGTCTACCGGGACGCGGCTGCCCTCTGGCGAACCATGAAGGTGCTGCGGGAGGAGGCGGCCATCCGGCTCCCGGAGCGAGCCCGGGTATTGCTGGAGGCCGTCTACGGCGACGAGCCGGAGGTGCCTGAAGGCCTTCTGGAAGCGGATGCCGAGCACTGGGCCGAGCAGCGCGTGGCGGCTTCCAGCGCCCGCTTCAACGCCCTGGAGCTGGAGCGCGGGTATGCACTGGCCATGGATGGAGCAGGCTGGGGTGATGACCAGGAGATCGGAACCCGTCTCGCCGACGAGCCCACCTATTCCGTGGTGCTGATCCAGCAGACCCCGGACGGCCATATCCGGCCCTGGCACTCCGATGCCCGGAACGCCTGGGCGATGAGCACCCTGAACCTGCGCCAGAGCCTGGCGAACCGCCTCCCCGAACTCCCTCCCGAGCTGGAAGGCCCGGCCCGCGCCCTCCGGGAAGAACAGCCAGGCCTGCGCAGGGCCCGTTTCTGGCTCGTGGAGACCACCGAGAGCGCTGTCCGATACGACACGCACTTGGGCGCAGTGATACCCCGAAAAGGTTGAATGATCGTGATGGGAAGCAAGAAGCAGAGAGGACGTGCCGATGAACCTGATTAACGACCCCTGGCTGCCCTTCCGCCGGAGGGATGGCGAACGCATCTACGCACCGCCTGCGGCCGTCGTGGACCCCGAGCTGGTGGATCTCGATTTCCCCCGGGCCGACTTCAACGGGGCCGGCTGGCAATTCCTCATCGGCCTGTTGCAGACGGCCATGGCGCCGGCCAATCGCAAGGAGTGGCTACAGCTCTGGGAGCGGCCGCCGGAACGGGAGGAACTGGAGTCCCGGCTAAAGACCTGGCAGGACGCCTTCGAGCTTGAGGGGGATGGCGCCCGATTCCTTCAGGACCGGGATCCGCTGGAAGGGGCACGACAGGCCTCCATCGCTTCCCTGTTGATCGAGGCCCCCGGCGAGCAGGGGCTCAAGCAGAACACCGACCACTTCGTCCACCGTGGCATGGGTGAAGAGATGTGCCCCGAGTGCACCGCGGCGGCGCTCTACAACTTCCAGGCGACGGGCCCGGCGGGTGGTACGGGGTACCGGGTGGGTATCCGTGGGGGCGGGCCGTTGACGACACTCGTCCTTCCGCGGGAGTCCGATGCTCCCATCTGGCACAAGCTCCTCCTGAACCTCCTGACCCGGGATAGCGACTTCCGGTACTCCGATCCGGACCCGAGAGACTGGCGGGTCTTCCCCTGGCTGGCCGCGACCCGCACCAGTGAAAAGGGCTCCAGCACCCTCGTCACGACGCCGGAGGATGTTCATCCGCTGCATCTCTTCTGGGCCATGCCCAACCGCATTCACCTGGATGAACCGGAGGGACCGGGAACCTGCCAGGTCTGCGGGCGCGAGGCCGAACAGGTCTTCCGTTCCATGCGGATGGCGAACCTTGGGTACAACTACGACGGCCCGTTCCGACACCCGCTTACGCCCTACCGCTTCGACCCCAAGAAGCCCGATCAGCCGCCATTCTCCCAGAAGGGCCAACCGGGTGGTCTGGGCTACCGGCACTGGGAGTCCCTGACCCTGGCGGACCCCGAGCAGGGAAATCTGCCGGCACTGGTGGTCCAGGACTACCTGAAGACCAAGCAGCCCCTGCTGCTCGGGGAAAAACAGCCACGGCTCTGGCTCTTCGGTTACGACCTCAAGCAGAACAAGCCGAGGGGCTGGTACAGCACCGAGATGCCGCTTGTCGCCATCCCGCCGGAATCCACTGACCTCTTCCTGAGCTGGGTCCGCCAGCTGGACCAGGCCGCGGACCGTGGGGCCCGGCGGACACAGGATGCCGTCAAACAGGCCTGGTTCTCCCGGCCCAAGGATGCCAAGGGGGATTTCGACTTCATCCGGCACCGCTTCTGGGAGGCGACCACGGCGGACTTCTACACCTGTCTGTCCGAGCTGGCGCAGGCCATCGAGTCGGGCGTCACGGTCCTGCCCGCCGAGGTCGCGCAACGCTGGGTCAGCGCCATCGACCGGGCCGCGAACGGGGTCTTCGAGTCGCTGGCACTGGCGGGGGACGAAGAGGCCATGGATCTGAAACGGGTGATTGCGGCGCGCAACGGCCTGCGCTTCTGGTTGAGGAGCGGCAAGGAGATGAAGGCGCTGCGCCAACAGATGCAACAGGAGGCAGTCGTATGAGCGAAGAATGGTATCAGCCCCGGGTCCTGCGGGATTACGAGGGGGAGGAGGGTGTAGCCCGAGGGATCGCGGACTGGTGGACCCGGCTCAATGGGGAGGCGAGTGCCCAGGCGCCGGCCCTGCCCAGCGGAGCGCGTGCCGTCCTGCGGCGCTCCACCGGGCCGGATGATGCCCTGCTCACCGACGGCTTTCGCCACCTGTGGCTGGGGCTGCCTCAGAAAAGGCAAACCACCTGGGACATGCGGGCCTGGGGCGGAGTCGCCCTGGCCCTGGCCGAGGTTTCGGAGCACGTGCCGGATCTGACCTTTGCGGGCGCCATGGCGAAGGAGCGTGAGCCCCACGGCAGCCATACCCCCCGTGTGAGCGAGCTGCGCTTCCAGCAGCTCCTGCGCAGCCGGGATCTGGATGAATTCATCCGGCGGGTCCGCCGGGCCATCCATCTCATCGGCGGCAAGGTGGACGTGCGTTCCGTGGCAGACGATTGCCTCCTCTGGCATCGGGAAAAGAACGGCCAGTTCGCCGCACGCCCCGACCACCGTCTGGCCGTCCGCTGGGCCGATGCCTATTTCAGTGGCCTCGCCCGCTATCAGCCTGCCGGCCAAACCGGCTAAGTACCGAAAACCGATATCCGACAAGGGAGTAGTCCAATGAGCACCTTTATCCAGCTCCACATGCTGACCTCGTATCCCCCGGCCAACCTCAACCGGGACGACCTGGGCCGGCCCAAGACCGCCACCATGGGCGGTGCCGAGCGGTTGCGCGTTTCCTCGCAGAGCCTCAAGCGCAACTGGCGCGTCTCCGACGTCTTCCAGGAGGCCCTGGGCGATCACCTGGGCACCCGGACCAAGCGACTCGGTCCGGAGATCCAGGAGCGCCTGACCCAGGGGGGCATCAAGGAGAAGCAGGCCACCGAATGGGCCGGGAAGATCGCGGGGGTGTTCGGCAAACTTCAGAAGGACGGCCTGCACATCGAGCAGCTGGCCCATATCAGCCCCGAGGAGCGCCAGGCGGTGGATGAACTCACCGAGACGCTGATCCGGGAACAGCGTGAGCCCACCGAGGAGGAGCTGAAGCTGCTGCGGCACAATCCCGCGGCGGCGGACATTGGCCTTTTCGGTCGCATGCTCGCCGCGGATCCCGGCTACAACGTGGAGGCCGCCTGTCAGGTTGCCCACGCCATCACGACCCACCGTGTGGTGGTGGAGGACGACTACTTCACGGCCGTTGATGACCTCAACAGCGGCGAGGAAGACATGGGCGCCGGCCACATCGGCGAGAACGGCTTCGCCGCCGGCCTCTTCTACAGCTACCTCTGCATCGACCGCGACCAGCTGGTGCAGAATCTGGGCGGCGATGAAGAACTGGCCGACAAGGCCATCGGCGCCCTTGCCGAGGCAGCGGTGAAGGTCGCCCCCCGTGGCAAGCAGAACAGTTTCGGTTCCCGCGCCTACGCCTCCTACGTCCGCGCCGAGAAGGGCGCGCAACAACCGCGCTCCCTCTCCGTTTCTTTCCTGAAACCGGTCCAGGGCAATGATCAGGGCGAGGATTCGGTGAACGCCCTGGAGCAGCAGGCCGAGAACTTCGACAACGTCTACGGCCCCTGCGCGGATGAGACCTATACCCTGAACGTCCTGAAGGGCCAGGGAAGCCTGGATGAGCTCAAGCGTTTCGTGGCCGGCGGCTGAGGAGACGAGGCATGGACTATCTCGTCTTCCAGCTCTACGGACCCCTGGCCAGCTGGGGCGTGCCGGCCACCGGGGAGATCCGTCGAACGGCGACCCATCCCGGCCGGTCGGCGCTCCTGGGGCTGCTGGCCGCCGCCCAGGGCATCCCGCGCACGGATGAAGAGCAGCTCGCCTCCCTGGGTTCGGCGCTTCGCTTTGGCATCAAGCAGGTCAGCCCGGGTACGCTCCTGCAGGATTATCACACCGCGCAGGTGCCGTCTCGGGAGCGCAAGGTCCGCCGGTTTACCCGCCGTGAGGAGCTGGCGGGCCCCCGGGAACGGCTCAATACCATCCTCTCGACCCGTGACTACCGGTGTGACGGATACTGGAAGGTCGCCATCCCGGCCCCTGCCGGAACGGACTGGGGGCTGGCGGATCTGAAGGCGGCCCTGGAGCGGCCCCGCTTTCCGCTGGCCCTCGGCCGCAGGGCCTGCCCGCCGGCGGCGCCGCTGGCACCCCGGATTGTGGAGGCAGCGGGTTTCCGGTCGGCGCTGGATACGGTCTTTCCGGCTCTCACCGAGCACGGGGAAGACTATGAGCGTCGCCTTCTACGAGTCGGTGCCGAAGTCGCCTACGCCTGGGAAGGGGAGGGTGGTGACATCCAGCCGCAGGAGACCCGCCACCCCTACGACGAACCCCTGCATCGCGGTCGCTGGCAGTTCGGCCCCCGAGCGGAACACTGGCACCAGACCCGGGAGGACGCCTGATGTATCTCAGCCGAGTTCGAGTGGCCACGGAGGGGCTGGATTCCCAGTCCCTTCAGCGGCTCATGGAAGGGAATGCCTACGGGAACCATCAGCTCCTCTGGCGGCTCTTCCCCGAGGCGGAAGAGCGGCCCTTCCTCTTCCGGCAGGAGCTGGAAAAGGAGACACCGGTCGACGGAACACCTCGCGGCATGCCGCTCTTCTATGTCCTGTCCCGGCTCGCGCCCACGGCCGTGCCGGGCCTGCTGAATTGTGAGAGCAAGGAATTCACCCCGCAGCTGGAGGTCGGCCAGAAGCTCGCCTTCAAGCTACGGGCCAACCCGGTGGTAGCACGTAAGGAAGAGGGGCGGCGTCGTTCCCGTCGGCATGACGTCCTCATGGACGCCAAGAAGGCCGCTCGCGAAGAGGGGGTCGAGGACTCGCTCACCATTCGCGAACGGATGGAGACAGCGGCTCGGGAATGGCTTGGTGATCCGGAACGTTCCGAGCGTCACGGCTATCGACTGCCGGTTGCACCGCAAACCACGGGCTATCGCCAGCATGCCTACCGGCGGAAGGGCGGCGAGATCCGGTTCAGCTCCATCGACTTCGAGGGCCAACTGGAAGTGGTGGAACCGGAGCGCTTCCGCCAGACCCTGGAAGAGGGTATCGGCCGCAGCCGCGCCTTCGGTTGCGGCATGTGGATGGTGCGACGGCTCGAAACATGAGTGACGAGTTCGTCCCCCTCAAACCCATCCCCATCAAGGACCGGATGTCCATGGTCTTTGTGGGGCGGGGGCATCTGGACGTCCGCGACGGCGCCTTCGTCGTGGTGGACGAGGTCAATGGCGAACGGATGCACATCCCCGTCGGGTCGGTGGTCTGTCTACTATTGGAGCCGGGAGCCCGGATCTCCCATGCGGCCGTGAAGCTGGCAGCGACCGTCGGCACGCTGCTGATCTGGGTGGGCGAGGGCGGCGTCCGGCTCTACTCGGCCGGGCAGCCTGGTGGTGCCCGCTCGGACAAGCTGCTCTATCAGGCGCAGCTTGCCCTGGACGAAAAGCTGCGCCTGAAGGTGATCCGGCGGATGTACGCCCTGCGATTCCAGGAAGAGCCGCCCTCCCGCCGATCGCCGGAACAGCTTCGCGGGATCGAGGGGACCCGGGTCCGCAAGATGTACCAGCAGCTGGCCAAGCAGTACGGGGTAGAGTGGAAGGGGCGCAAGTACGACCCCAACAACTGGGACCGGTCCGATCCGGTGAACCAGTGCCTCTCCTCGGCAACCTCTTGCCTGTATGGCGTCTGTGAAGCAGCCATCCTGGCCGCTGGCTACGCGCCTGCCATCGGGTTCCTGCACACCGGCAAGCCCCAGAGCTTTGTCTACGATATTGCCGATATCGTGAAGTTCGAGACCGTGGTCCCGGTCGCCTTCCGGATCGCTGCCAGGGGGCCGACCCATCCGGATCGGGAGGTCCGGATCGCCTGCCGGGAATCCTTTCGGGAGAGCAAGCTCCTCCAGCGCATCATTCCTCTCATTGAGGATGTTCTGGCGGCTGGCGGGGTAGAGCCACCGGCACCAGCCCCCGAAGCGCAGCCACCCGCGATCCCGGAAGCCGAGTCCATCGGCGAAGACGGCCACCGGAGCAAATAGCATGGCGATGGTCGTAGTGGTCACCGAGGCCGTGCCGCCCCGACTGCGGGGACGATTGGCCGTCTGGCTGCTGGAGATCCGGGCCGGCGTCTACGTCGGGGATGTGAGTCGTCGCGTGCGTGAAACCATCTGGGAGCAGGTGAATGCCCTGCTCGAGGATGGAAACGTCGTGATGGCCTGGTCCAGCCGGCACGAATCCGGTTTCGAATTCCAGACCTGCGGGAAAAATCGACGCGTGCCAGTGGATTATGAAGGTCTGCGGTTGGTGCGATTCGCACCTGAACCGGAAGGGGAGGACTAACTCCTTGAAAATGAAGCGCTCTTTAAAAAGTTGGAAAGAGGCCAATGCACCGGTGTTGCTGGTGCGGTTTTGCTTTTCCTGTAAGGCCTTTTGATTCAGGATGTTGGAGGAAGTGTGTTCCCCGCGCCCGCGGGGCTGAACCGCACTTCCGCTTGATCGACTCCCTGGAGCTGACGTGTTCCCCGCGCCCGCGGGGCTGAACCCACCTGACCTCCCGCTCTGATCCGAATGCGTACGTGTTCCCCGCGCCCGCGGGGCTGAACCGGCTTCGACCGTAGCCCGACAGGTAGCCGTGGGGTGTTCCCCGCGCCCGCGGGGCTGAACCGCGCATCCGCCGCGCTGGTAAGCGCGGGCGCCAGTGTTCCCCGCGCCCGCGGGGCTGAACCGTTAACGGGGACGCGCCACCAACTACCGTCGATGTGTTCCCCGCGCCCGCGGGGCTGAACCGTGACGCTATCCGGCATCAATCCAGACGTGCTAGTGTTCCCCGCGCCCGCGGGGCTGAACCGCCGCCGCTCCACTTCCCGCCGGATCTGTTCATATGTTCCCCGCGCCCGCGGGGCTGAACCGAGATAAAGTTGGCCATCGTTAACTACTCCCTGGTGTTCCCCGCGCCCGCGGGGCTGAACCGCCACAGAGGAAGAGGCGGCGACGACCGAGACCGTGTTCCCCGCGCCCGCGGGGCTGAACCGGACACCGACCACGAGGTCCACAACGACCTCGACGTGTTCCCCGCGCCCGCGGGGCTGAACCGATTT